>CAZDTI010000196.1:0-16118 GCA_964508085.1 uncultured Saprospiraceae bacterium
TCTTTTCCATAGTGTCAACTAACCAATCTTTAAAAGTTTCTTCCTTTAATTGGCTTTTATTTTTAACCGCTTGGTGTGTTGTTTCTTGGTAAAGAAAACGAGCCACTTCGAAATCCTTTGTAAGTTTCGAAGCCAAACTCTGGATGAAAGGGATGTTGCGATCGATATTTTGGTATAAGCGTTCTGTATTCATCTGAGATATAGTTTCCTGAGTGATAAGATATATAGTTAACACTCTAGATTTGATTTTGTTTAACGAAATCAAATAAATAGTTAAACAAAATTATTTTACGCTTAAACTCAGGTTTAATTCACACTTACATATCCATAATTGACCTCAGTTAAACCACCTTCCGCCAATATTTCGCAATTTTCTCCATTCGGCGCCGATTGGCCCCAAGATCTGAATACCCCACTCTTGAAGCAGAGCGAAAATGAATTTGTTTAGCTGCCTCATCAAAATACATCTCTACATCATCATTGAAACCACCCCAGAAGGTTTTGAACTTATAATGTAAATAATCTTCACGCTCCTCTAATAAGGTCGTTCGCTTCATGTTGTCGATCATCTTTTTCATAGCAGTTATTGATTCTGCAGTAGATCCTTTAAAAGCCAAGGGCTCCATCTTTTTCTTTGGATTGGAGTCAATCGTGCAAACGCAATTTGGGGAAGGTGGACATTCTTTGAGTGGGTTGTAGGAGGACATATTCTATTTTTGTAAGGTGGATGAGGTAGATTTGGTGGATGAGGTGGATGGGGTCTTTTGTGACGTGGATTTCGCAAAACAAGAGAAACCTTATCTACCCCATCCACCTTATCAGCCTCATCTACCTATTCTATTTCTATAAAAATCAAACACAAAAAAACCATTAAGGTTTACTTTCGGAAAATGTTTGTTATGAAGTTCAGCAATTTCTGGATCTTTAGCCAAGAAGGTTCTCCAGATTTTCGTAATTTTGAAAAAGCGATCCGTTTCAAAAGGCGATGGTGGTTCTTTAAGCATCAACGATTCGTTCATTCTTAGGAACGCCGGATAATCAAATAAACAGTACTTTTCTGGAAACTGAAAGGACAAATAGAGATGGATCATTTCTGAGTCATCGTGATAATGGTTATTATCTATTCTTCTTGGATTTCGATCCTTGTATTCCAAAAGCATAGCATCCATTCCAAATTTAAAACGAGACACCCGTCCACTGATGTCTTTACTTTCATCGTAAAGGTCCTTGAACATTTTTCGGATAAATTCTGGCTGCATTTTCGCAAAGCGCATCATCATTTCTTTTGGCTCCCAAGCCTCTCGTTTCCATATTCGTTTTGTCTTACTATTTTGCAAGCAACGATCATACATTGCAGCAAAATCAGGGCTATCCACATCCCAATGTCGCTTAAAATAAGCAAGTGACTCCCAGTGTGGGCCAAAATCCGCTCGTTCTTTCTTTTGTTGTAAAGAAGCTTTGTATTCTGCTATAAACTGATTAAGCTTTTGTAAATTCATAAATTAGTCCTTTGGCATTTTACCAAAACGAAGCGCAAAGTAACAACAAAATTTTAAAAATCAAGCCTTTAAAATCTTGAATTTACACTGTATTTGCTGGTATATTCAAATTCGATTATTTTACTTAATTTTGGATAATTTATTGATAGTATATTCAGTAGCCTTTATCAATTAAAAAAAACCGTAATCCAGTCTTTATGAAATACTTCTTTACGCTTGCTTTAGCTTTCTGTTCTTTCCTATTATCGGCACAACTTATTAGTGCTACCATGATGCATGATGGTTTAGAACGAGAATATGACGTTTACCTGCCTTCTTCCTATGAACCAGGAGATCAATTGCCTCTGGTCTTCAACATGCATGGAATCGGTTCTAATAGTTTGGAGCAGAGTATATATACAGAGTTTTCTCCTATTGCGGATACCGCCAATTTCATTCTTTGCTTACCTAATGGAACCCCTAATCCACTGGGGGCAAATAATTTCTGGGATGTAAATTTCCCCTTGGTCCAAGCAGAGGTGGATGATGTAGGTTTTATTAGTGCTTTAATTGATACGCTTCACATGAATTATGACATCAACCTCAATAAGGTTTATGCTACAGGAATGTCGAATGGAGGATACATGAGTTATAAACTAGCTTGTGAATTGACTGATCGCCTTCAAGCAATTGCCTCGGTCACTGGTAGTGTTGTTCCTGCGGAATTGGATATTTGCATGCCACCTACTTCTTTTCCCATTATGCAAATCCACGGTACTGCTGATCCTACTGTTGCTTATGGAGGTTCCACTTTTGGAGTAGGTATTGAAGACTTGATAGCTTATTGGGTAGAACATAACAACTGCGCCAACACACCTGATACGGTATTTGTGGAAGAAGGGCCAGCCGCTGATAATTGTTCTGCTGTAAAAATCAGCTACACAGACTGTGATACCGATAGAGAAGTTATTTTCTTTAAAATCATTGATGGCGGCCATACTTGGCCAGGAGCTTTCATTCCTGTAGGTGTAACGAATCAGGACATCAATGCCAGCATAGAAATTTGGAATTTCTTCAACCAATTTGAAGGAAACATTAGCACCTCTGACCAGGACATTAATAATGATATAAAAATAAGTCTTCAACCGAATCCTACAACAGATCGACTCAACATAAGGTCGAATGTAGCTTCTTTGTTAGAACTAAGAATTATTAACAATTTAGGACAAACCGTTTCTATCGAAAAGAATATTAATAACAATATATATACCTTAGCAACTGCGCAACTCCCAAATGGCATCTACTTCCTTGATATTCAGACAGATAAAGGTCGAAAAAACATGCCTTTTATTAAACAATAATCTAAGTACCTATGGCTCAACCTAAGATAAAGCTACCGTTATATCTAACAGATTTAATGATGGAAGGACTTAGTCTTTTGGGTGTAGTTTTCCTATTTATAATTCCTTTTAATTATTACGATCAATTATCAGATGTAGTACCTACTCACTTTGGTCTGGATGGTAAACCAGATGCTTGGGGAGGGAAGAATAATATTTGGATTTTACCCATCATAGGACTGATACTTTATATTGTGCTAACACTAGTTAATCGATTTCCAGAAAAGCTAAACTACCTCGTAAAAATAACCGAGAAAAACGCAGAACATCAATACCAGAATGCAACAAAACTAAATCGGCAATTGAAATTATTGATAATCGGTTTCCTTGCTTATTTCTTGTACGGGGAAGTACAGGTTGCTTTAGAGAAAGCAGAGGGCTTGAATCCAGTTATGCTTTTTGCTTTTGTAGGTGGGATTCTTTTTTTAATAGGGATTCATGTTTGGCGGTCTCTTCAGTTGGAGAAGTAAATTTTCCACAAGAAACCTCAACAACGACACTAGGAAGTTGAAACGAAAAAGTAGCGTTTTCGAGTGTCGCTGCTGTTTCTTCGACCTATAGAAATGTGTTTTTCACTTTTATAATTCCTGCCATAATACTCAATGCTATCTCCTTAGTGGTCTTTCCATTTATATCTACGCCAATCGGTGCATCTATTCTCTCTATTTCTTCTTTTGAGAATCCAGCTTCTTCTAAGCGAGCAACTCGCTTCGCATGTGTACGTCGGCTTCCTAAAGCGCCAATATATGCAGCATTAGATTTTAACAAAATGTGCAGCGCATTATCATCAATCTTTGGATCATGTGAAAGTACTGTTACATAGGTGTAAGCATCTAAAGTAAAATCAGGTAAGACCTCTGAGGGGTACTTCTCAAAAATCTGATCAGGTTGTTTTGTAAAGGTTGTTTTATTCGCAAAAGCACCACGCGGATCAATTACAACCGTCTCAAAACCAAACTGTTGTGCTAAGTTCACCAAATCTACCGTTATGTGCGCAGCCCCAATTGCCAAGAGTTGGCTTTTGGGTGGAAAGACCTGGATAAAGTAATTTGTGTCCTCCTCTTCTACTACTTGATTTTTTCGCTCCTGATAAGATTGCAAGGCTGCATTTTGTAATTTCTCGGATAAGGGCATTCCAATTACATTCCCAGTTGCTTCTACCAAATAATGTTGAGTCTCTCCCTCTAACAATCTGCTTACTAAAATACAACCTTTGTTTTTCTCAATTGACTCTTCCAGCTGTCTCCAAATTTTCTTTTCTCCCACTCGCTCATCAAAAGCCAGAAAACGTTCGACGTATACTTCAATTTTTCCACCACAACTTAAACCAACCGCCCAGGCTTCATCATCGGTAATCCCGAACTTTAAAACTGCTCCATTTCCTGTTTCTAACAATGGAATTGCAGCTCGTACTACTGCTCCTTCTACGCAGCCACCACTTACCGATCCTGCCATTGATCCATCTGAGCCAATAAGCATGCAAGAACCAATAGGTCTTGGTGAGGAACCCCAGGTTTTTATAACTGTGGCTAAGGCGAAAGTTTTGTCATTAGCGGACCAATCCTTTATCGTTGAAAATATTTCTTTCATTATTTACAGTTTTTATTCTATTTTTAGCGTAACTTAAAGAATTTTAGATTGATAAATGCAGACACCAGAAAATAAATGTCATTGCTCCGATAAAAAGAAATAATGGAATACTGACGGATTTCTTTGGTTGGGGTTCTTGGCTTTGCCTTGCACTAGGCCCTTTCGCTTTATTAATGATACTGCTTAATTCTCGTGGTCAAAGAACTTTGGTGGCTGCCGCTTTAGTAATTTTAGATAGCGTATTTTCATCAATTGCAGGTATTTGGTTAAATGGATCCTTCTTTTATTTCTTCAACAAAGTAAAGGAACAATTGTTAACTAAACAAACGGAAAACATTATCCAACAAAGTCACTAGAATAGAGGAAGAATAAACATGAACAAACCCACCATACTAGCCGGAACTTCTAAAGGCTTAATTCAAATAGAAAAACAAAAGTCAAACTGGGAAATAACCAAAGTCCATTTTAAAGGACTACCGGTCTCCTGTATTTATGTTGATACTCGAAATAACAAATGGTGGGCTGGTGTTAACCACAGACATTGGGGGCAAAAATTGTATTACTCTGATAATCAAGGTACTGACTGGCAGATAAAACCTGTCCCTGCCTATCCAAAAGAAGCTAAACTCAGCAATGGAAAAGCAGCGTCTTTAAAAAAAATATGGTGTCTAGCATCGGCCGGCGCTGACAAGACTGGAGCCATGTGGATGGGAACTGAACCAGGTGGTTTGTTCTATAGCAAAGAAAACGGAGCCCCATTTGAACTGGTTACATCATTGTGGGACCATCCCAGTCGAAGCAATGAGAACCAATGGTTTGGAGCAGGACGTGACCATCCTTTTATTCATTCTATTGTAGTCGATCCAACTGATTCCGACCATGTTTATGTAGCCGTTTCCTGTGCAGGTGTTTTTGAGACGAAAGATGGCGGTAAAAGTTGGTCCCCAAAAAACAAAGGACTCGTAGCCGCTTATCTTCCTAAGCCTAATGTAGAAATTGGCCATGATCCTCATTTGCTTTTGCAATGTAAATATCATCCTACTGTGCTTTGGCAGCAAAACCATTGTGGTATTTTTAGGAGTACAGATGGTGGGAATCAATGGACAGATGTTTCAGATAAAAACGGGATAGCGAACTATGGCTTTGCGCTGGCAATTGACAATGATAATCCTGAAAAAGCTTGGGTCATCCCCGCCTTAAGCGACTTAGAACGAATTCCTCCAGATCTTGCTTTAACTGTTTGTCAAACTACCGATGGTGGCCAGTCTTGGCAAATTTTAAACAATGGACTTCCTCAAGACTTTTGTTTCGACATTGTTTTTAGGCATTCATTCGCAAAACACAACAATGTACTTACATTTGGGACCACTAATGGAAATATTTATCTCTCTGAGAACGAAGGAAAAGATTGGAGCTGCATTAGCTATCAGTTGGCCAGAGTTGAGTCTATTATTTTTTCAGTATAACTTCTTAGAATATTAAATCCAAAATCTTTAACATAATAGTTTTGAAAGATTACACTATCCTTCTCCTTGCCGCAGGATCATCTATCAGAATGGGCAGCATCAATAAGTTGCTCCTCCCCTTTGGTGGAACAACTTTAGTGGAATACTGTGCAGACAATTTATTCCAATTAAACCTACCAGAGTTCATTGTCGTGACTGGTCATGAAGCTCCAAAAGTGCAGTTCCGTCTTTTTGATAGACCTTTCAAATTCACCTATAATTCTAAGTACAAAACAGGAATGACCTCCTCCATTCAACAAGGTGTTTCCGTTTTAAGTAAAGCTAGCAAAGGCGTTCTTATATGTCAATCAGATATGCCAGAGTTGACAGTTAAAGATTTACAAAAAGTGACGGAAGTGATCGAATTGAATATAAATGAAAAAGAAAAATTGATTGTAGCTCCAAGTATTGGAGAGCGAATGGGAAATCCAGTATTTTTCAGTTCCTATTTTTTTAAAGACTTACTTGAGCATGATGAGCCAAATGGTTGCAAGTCCTTAATTATGAATAACTTAAAACACCTAATAAAAGTACCTTTAGATAACAAAACTGCCTTTTCAGATATAGACACACCCAAAGATTATCAACGGTACTGATCATTGAGTCCCTTTCCTTTCATAATTAGAGGTTTAATTTTTTCTAATCGACGTAGTTTTGTGGTCGCTTGTTTTGCTTCTGAAATGAAGGACTTATATTCTCGTTTTTGCGCTGCGGATATTTTTGCAAAAGAAGCTTTTATCTTTTCATTTTGTCCAAGAAATTCTTTCAACTCTTTAGGCATTCTAACTACTGCCTTCCGTTCTACTTTCACTATTTTTCCTTCTTTTGCGTTTTTAATGGCTTCCAAAACATAAGTCTTTAATAATTTGCGATCTTTCTTTATTTCAACAAAATCAAAAAACTTCCAGTGGCGCATCGCTTTCGTTTTTCCTTCTTGAGCATTCGTCAATTTCCCAGCTTTGTCTTTTAAAAATACACCTTGAAAAAACCAAAAACTGATATGTTTCTTAAAAGCACCAATTCCCAAAACGTTTTTTTTATTTATGCAATAAGTAGGCATTCCCCATTTCAGTGTTTCCTCTAATTCGGTTTCTAAGAGTAGCTGACGGATGAATTCTAACTCTTCTACCCAGGCCTCGTTTTTAACAATAAAGGCATCTACTTTTTGTTGGTTGGTCATGATGTAAATATTTTAGATGACTAATTTCGATCAATCAATTTTTTTGATTATCCTTGCTGTAGACGAACACTTAAATTAAAGATTATGAACAAATACAAACTTACTATTTTATTCGCTTTTTTTTTGATTAACAACCTCATTACAAATACTATTTTCGCCAAAGCTTTTCTAGGTAATTCTGATGAAGAAGTCCTAAGTCTCAGTGCAAATACCAGTGCTATGGATGCTACTTGTAATCTTTGCAATGGAAGTATTGATGTAAGTCCAATTGGAGGGCAAGCACCTTATACCTATAGCTGGAGCAATGGAGCAGTCTCAGAAGATTTAGACAACCTTTGCCTCGGTTTTTACAACTTTACGGTTACCGATAACACTGGATGCACATTCACGACTGGAATCTTAGTAGATAATGTTAACCTATTTCAAGTTGATTTGGAATCTCAAGCAGATGTTGATGAATTCGTTATGCTTTATGGTGATTGCCAGGAGATAATCGGTAGTTTGCGTATTGGGACAACTTTTGCAAATGGCCCGTCTAACATTAGCGACATTTCCGGACTTTCCAATTTAACCACTATAGGATCGAATCTCAATATTTTTCAAAATCCGAATCTTAGCTCTCTTTCCGGCCTTGAAAATATAACAGATATTGGTGCCAGTTTACACTTAAATTCCAACAATGCACTAACAACAATTTCCAGCTTCCAAAACGTAACTTCCCTCTTAGGTAATTTCATCATAGACAACCATTCGAGTTTATTAAACCTGGAAGGCTTTAACAATTTAGAATCCATTAGTGGCGATGTTTACATTAGTAACAACACTGATCTAAATAGTCTTTCCGCACTGTCACAATTGCTCTATGTAGACGGAGAATTTGACATTCGAATAGCCTTAGATTTAGAAAGCCTCAATGGACTGGAACAATTAGAAATAATTGGTGGTGATTTTATCCTTAGAGACAACCCTATGCTAACCGATATAAGTGCCCTGGATCACACTATTCAAATGGACGGTAATGTAATTATTGAAAACACCGGTTTAACGGATTGCAGTATTTTACCATTTTGTAACTTAATTCAAAATGGTTCGGCAACTTTTACCCTTAACAATAACAATACAGGATGCAACAGTGAAGCAGAAATCGAAGACGAATGCAATAACAATACGATCAATTTCACGATGGAAGGCAACGACATTACTTGCAATGGTCTCTGTGATGGCTTTATTAATTTATTCCAAGAAGGTGCTATCCCACCAATTAACTACGAATGGTCAACCGGTGCAAGTGGGCCCAGTCCAAACCTATTTGATCTTTGCGAAGGAACTTATACCGCTACCATTATAGATGCACTTGGAATAACTGCAGAGGCAAGTTATTTCGTAAATGAACCCGAAGTATTAACTCTAGAAATAGAAATTGAATCCATGGCTTGCTTTGGAGAATGTGTCGGAGCGGTCAACTATATTTTGACTGGTGGAACTCCTCCATACAGCGCAGCTTCGGCCAACTCGCTTTGTCCCGATCAGTACGATGTACAAATTACAGATGACAATGGCTGTGTGATTACTTCTAATTTTACAATTATAAATACAGATCCCATCACTTTGGATGTTGATCAAATCATTGACAATATGCCTGGACAATCGGACGGTAGCATCGCAATAAGTATCAATGGAGGAAGTGGCCCTTTCACTTATTCCTGGTTATTGAATGGCAGTGAAGTTTCGACAATGGAAGACCCTGAAAACTTAGGAGAAGGTATATATACACTGCTTATTTCTGATGCAGCATCTTGTGTTCAGACTTTCGGTCCTTACAATGTCGGCATAGAAACTGCAACGCATAATTTAACCAATAACCAAATAAATATTTTCCCGAATCCAGCAAAAGATAACATTACAGTTTCATTTTCTAATCCCAGCCCAAGTCTTTTAAGCTTCTCTTTATGTACATTAGAAGGAGTCAACATTAAAAAAGGGAAGATAGAACAAAAAGAAAATTCGCAATTGTTTATTGGTGATTTGCCAAATAGTATCTATCTATTACGCATAATTAGCGACAATGGCACTTACCTGAAGAAAATAATAGTGAATAAATAGATATATTAGAGCCAATAAAAAATAAGACATTATGTATCTTATTTTTTGCCAACTTTATTTTGTACAAAATCTAATTTGATGAAAAAACTTCTAGCTGCCCTTTCTCTTGTAGTCCTACTGTCTTCTGTACTTTTTGCACAACACGATCCTCTTAAAAATGGCTTGAGTCCACTTAGTGAAGTACCTCAGCATGTGATGCCATTATTAGACAACGAACAATTATTAGCCACTGAATTAGATCGTCGGGGGCCTGGAATCGCGCCCAAATTTGCCCAACATTTGGAGGTCAATATCAATCCGGATTCTCATGGCCTTTGGGAAATCGCTAATAATGGCAATGCCATCTGGCGACTTCGTATTTATTCACAAGGAGCAAAATCATTGAACCTTGGTTTTTCCAATTATGACATGCCTAGAGGAGGTAGTCTTATTTTGTACCAACCGAAACGTTCCGAAGTACTTGGCCCATTTACTCCTGCAGACAATGAAGAACATGAACAACTCTGGACACCGGTAATAGATGGTGAAGAAATCGTTATTGAAGTAGAAGTACCTTTTGCGCAAAAATCAAATCTTGGTTTACAACTTAAGTCCGTCAATCATGATTTTATTGGTTTTCACCAAATGGGTGTCTTATCCGGATCTTGTAATCTTGATGTTATCTGTGGAGAAGCAGATGGATGGGGAATCGTAGATGGCTATCGAGATATCATACGATCTGTTGCGGTGATTTCTACGGGTGGAAACACCTTTTGTACTGGTTTTTTAATCAATAATGTAGAGAGTGACTGTACGCCTTTCTTTATGACCGCAGATCACTGTGGTATAGGCCCTGGAAATGCGGCCAGTCTTGTCACTTATTGGAATTTTGAAAGTCCGGTTTGTCGCCAACCTGGTTCTGGGGCTTCTGGTGGGAATGGAAATGGTGCTTTAAATGACTTCAACACCGGTTCTTTTTTCCGAGCTGCATGGGCGCAATCAGATATGACATTGGTTGAGTTAGATGACCCTGTTTCCGAAACTGCCAACGCCTATTTCGCAGGATTTACAGCTGATTTTGTAATTCCTCAAGATACACTCATTTGCATTCATCATCCCGATACTGATGAAAAAAGAATCACTTTTGAATTTGATCCATCAGAACCCTCTGGAGGAAACGGACAAGTCACTAGCATAGATAATGCAAGTCATATCAGAATTAATTCCTGGGACATAGGAACGACAGAACCTGGCTCTTCTGGTTCTCCTTTGTTTAATAATCAAAAGCAGGTGGTTGGTCAATTACATGGAGGTCTAGCTTCTTGTGGAAATTCAAGTAATAATAATCCTAATGATGATTATGATTATTATGGATGGTTTTATACTTCTTGGTTTGGAGGTGGAACACCAAATACAGCACTTCGTTTTTGGCTAGACCCAAATGAAACGGGAACTACTACTATGCCCGGAAGAAGTTGTAGCGTCAGTGTTACAGCTACACCTAACTTTCAAACAATTTGTGCTCCAGCAACTGCGACCTTTGAAATTACAACCATAGGTGACTTTCTTGACTCCATTACTTTAAGTGTTCCTAATTTGCCTATGGGCGCCTCTGTCGATTTCAGCCAAAACCCTGTATTGGGGGGAGATACTTCAACGGTAAGCATTAACACTTCAGGAGTTTCCACGGGCCTTTACCCTTTCACTATAGTAGCTTCTGACGGCAATAATGAAACAAGTAACAACATTACATTAAACATTTTTAACTCCGCTCCTAGTGCCATCAACTTAGAAACACCTAACAATATGGCTACAGAGGTAAGCACCTCCCCTATTGTTAGTTGGAATACAATCACAGGTAATAATTCTTACAGCATAGAAATTGCAACTGATGATGCTTTTACAAATGTTATATCTAATGCCAGTGGTCTAAATGGTGGCACTTACAATAGTACTCCTCTCGAAGAGCTGAGTACTTATTACTGGAGAGTCCGAGCGGCTAACATCTGTGGAGAAGGTACATGGTCAGAGACTTGGAGTTTTACTACGGCAGATGTCACCTGTAATACTACTGAGGCGATTGATGTACCGATTGAAATTGGCGAATTAGCCGATGAGACCGTCACTTCCTCTATTGAAATTAACCTCAATGCAATTATTTCAAGTGTACGAGTCGTAGACTTAGATATTTCCCATAGCTATATTGGCGATCTTTCCGCTACTTTGAGAGCCCCTTCTGGTCTTATTGTTCAATTGTTTGACAGACCTGGTGTTCCAGAAACTCAATTTGGTTGTGATGAAGCAGACCTATTACTTTCCTTTGATGACGAGGCCATCAATAGTGCATCTATACTGGAAGGAACTTGTGAAGATTCTCCAGCTATTGGTGGTGTTTATCAGCCAATAGATGCGCTTTCCATTTTCAATAACGAGAACCCAACAGGCGAATGGGTTCTAACAATAAATGATGCTTCAGAAGATGATGGAGGAGTTATAAACAATTGGGAATTAGACTTTTGTACGATTGCTTTGCCGGATTATACCATGACTCCTTCTGCTTCTTCTCTTGATAATTGTACCGAAGTAGACTTTGTCTTTTTAGTTACTTTAGGTCCTGATTTCGATGCCACGGGAATCAATCTTAGTGCTTCTGGAAATCCTGCGGGCTCTATTGTTGAGTACAGCAGTAACCCTGCTATGCCTGGGGAAACAGTGACTGTAACTATTTCAAATGTTCTTAATGCCGGAACCTATGATATATCTCTTACAGCCGACGATGGAAGTAACAACTCTTCTACAACTGTCACTTTAAATACTCAAGGAGTTCCGATCTCAAGTGACCTTAACAGCCCTGAGGATAATGCAACTGGAGTCAACCTTAGCCCAATATTAGAATGGGATGCTTTTCCGGAGACGAACAGTTATCAAATTGAAATTGCACCAGATGACTCTTTTGTGAACTTAGTGGCAAGTGGAAATACTGCTGCGACCAACTTTACGGTTCCTACGCCATTGGATTACAATAGCACTTATTTCTGGAGAATTATTGCTGAAAATGAATGTGGCAATACCACTTCAACACCTTCTTCTTTCACGACTGAAGTGGACGTAGCAATTAATGAACTAGAAGGAAACACCTTCCAAATAACTCCTAACCCTAGTAATGGGCAACTCGCTATCGTTTTTGCAAAAGCATTGGATACGAACTTGGCAATAGAAGTTTATGGGATTAATGGAAAACTGTTACAACAAAGTAATTACAACAACGGAATCAATACCATTCCTATGGCTTTGAATTACCCTGATGGTGTTTATGTAATTAGATTGGTGACTGCGAAGGCTTCTGTAGCGAGGAGGGTCTTGATTAGGAAGTAGAATAAAAGTGCAAACTACTGTTCCTGAGGACCAATATTTTGTAGACCCCATCGAAATAGATTCATTGAGCTCCATAGAAGCAACACTCTTTATTGGGTATCGTTTCTATGGAGCTCAATTACTTTCATCCTAATTGGCTACAAAAATTTAATCTCTATTTGATTCTGTGTTATTCTCTAAAAAGAGCCCTGCATTTTCCTATCTTTGGTCCTTCTAAACCACGAGTACCAATACTATGAAAACCATTCTCAAATACTTAAAAGACTTTTGGAAAACCGATTTTGATCCTCCGGTTTATCTTCTAACTATTTTAGGGCTTAGTGTCGCCATCTTCTTCAATTACAAGTATGATTTTGAGGACAGCATACTCGATGCTTATTACAAGCAAAACATTTATTTCTTTTATTCCTTCCTCTATTATGGCGCGGCTTACTACTACGTTATTGCATTGTATTTGATTTTCAAAAGGGACATTCCAAAGTTAAAATCTAGGGCTTTCTGGATTTCCAGCTTGTTTTTTATTGGCTTGTTGTCTTTTAAAAGTTGGTTTTGGTGGGGCACGAATTGGATTCCGAAAGGATTACCGAGAGCGGACCATTACTTTTATACCAAAACCATCCTAGCATCAAAAACCGTTGTTATTCATACCATTGGCTTGGTGCTTTTTTACAAACTAATAGAAAAAGTAAAAAGTAATTGGTACGGATTGACGACTCCGGATTTCAATTGGCGTCCTTATGCGCTGATGCTGCTCATCATGGTTCCGCTCATTGGATTTGCTTCCACTCAGCCTGATTTTTTGGCTTCTTATCCGAAATTGAAAATGTCTTATTTCAAAGAAGTTTATTGGTCATATTTTATGATTTATGAGCCGGTTTATCTTCTGGGTTTTGTAATGATCGAATGGTTGTTTCGTGGATTTTTGGTTATTGGAATGGTTCATCTTTTAGGTCATCGAGCCATATTACCAGCCGCAGCATTGTATTGTACTTTTCATTTTGGAAAACCAGCGGGGGAATGCATTTCCTCTTTCTTTGGTGGATATATACTTGGTGTTTTTGCTTACTATTCCAAGTCTATTTGGGGTGGAATTATTGTACATATGGGGATTGCTTTGATGATGGATTTAGGAGCTATTTTGGGGAAGTCGCTTGGGTATTGATTCTTATTTTGATACCTGATCTTGTTAAGTATTTCTTATTTTTGCCCCTTTGATAAATAGCAAAACATCATTCCGGTTCTAATTATCGTTTCATAATCGTCTTTAAGGCTAAAAAGTAATTATTGAAATTAACTTTCCTTTGTTTTTCTTGTCTAATAATTACCTTAAGCAACTGTTCTAAATAACAAACCACAATTCATGAAATTAACGACACAATTCCTTTTCCTCTTTCTACTCACCTTCGTTACCTTTACATCCTCCACTTCTGCCCAAGTAGCCAATTTTGAGGAAACTTGGAAGGAATTTCTCGCCAAAGAGAAAATTTCCAATATCAGTGACATGACCAAGCCACCGAAGAATCAGAAAATGGATTACGCCAAATACTGCCTGATGTATACCAATACCTATTATTGCTCTGGCAATATCAGTGGGGCACAGAAACAAATGGACGAAATAAGTGCCATTGGAGAAGACCTCTATTCTAAAATCCCTGGTTTCAATGAAAGGCATGACATATTGGATATTAATATTGAGGCTTACCATGAAGTAGATCAATTGTGGAATAACTTTTTAAAAAATAAAACCGTCAATTTTGAAGCATTGGAAGATTTGTCCTATGCTCAGAAAGTATGTGAAAAAGGGACACTTGCTAAGTATGCTTACATGATGGCCTATGGTAATTATTGTAAAGGAGATTTAGCGGAAGCAAAACGTTTCTTCAATAAGCGTGTGATCACTTTGGTTGAAAAAACCTCCCTGAACATCGGCGATGTAGATGGTTTAGAAGCAGAAGTTGGAACGATGAAAAAAGTCCTTGCTGGATTGGCAGCTCTTGGACCTGCTTGGAAGGAATACCTAGACACTGATGTTTCTCCTGGTTTTGACACCGAGCTTCCCGAAGTTGCTTGTAATCCAGTTCCTTCCATTAAAGCATACATTCTACAAGCAGCGGTTGATGTTTGTGAAAACGGAACAGAAATGTTGGCAAAAATAAACGCATTGCAATCTAACAGTGATGCTACACTAAGTGGTCCACTTAGCGAAAAACTAGATTGGCTAAAGTCTGAAGTTAAGCGATATAACGGCGATGTGGCTTCGCTCAATAAAGCTTGGAAAGATTTCATTCCTGACAATGAACTAGATAAGGATATGGACTTCAGCAAAGAATACTGTGAAAAAGAAGCACAGATCAAATCTCACATTATGGATGGCACCATTAACGCCTGCACAAAGGGATGGGAAATGCTAGAGAAGGTAGTTGGGATTTGGAAAACAGACAAAGTCGATTTGGATGATATCACACTTGCAAAAATTAAAAGCTTAAAAACCAAGTTGGAATCAACTAAAAGAGACGAAGAGAACTTGGCGAACCTTTGGACTACTTTCGTTGAAAACGGAGATACACTAGTTGAAAAATATGAATTGGCTGATTTTTACTGCAACTCGACGATGCAAATAAAATCCTGGGCCATTGCAGGACATATGGATGCTTGCGACAGCGGCCAGGGCTTCCTTGATAAAATCGATATACTTCAAAAAGAAGAGAAACTAAAATTCTCAGATACATTGAATTGTAGCGTTAAGCACTTACGCCAAAAAGTATACAACTGTCGTTACTGGGAATTGGTTGAAGCAGCCAGAAAAGAAACACATGCAGAACGGGAGAAATTTGGAGCAGCTTCCGCTAAAATCATGCAGACCGATTTGAATTCTGATAAACTCCCCTGTGAAACTACTGTTGGATATGAAGGCCTTGGCAACATCGGCATCAAGTATACCATCTCTACTTACCTTTGCCAAGACATTGATCTTGCTAAGATGGGTGATCCTGAGTATTACAAAAAAATAGCTACTTGGGTCGATGCTGAAGTTTTGCAAAAGTATTGTGAGAAAAACATGCGTTGTAAAGAAGATTTCTTCATTTACCTGGAAGGACATACGGATGGGAATCCTTTCAAAGGCGCTCGCTACAAAAAGTCTTTGGATATTCCTGCAGGAATGGCCTTCACCCATTTCGTAGATGGAGAGGCAACAGATGCAGAAACTAAAAGGGAAATTACAAACAGTTTAAAAAGTAATATGGAACTGGGTATTGCTCGTGCATGGACGGTGAAAAATCAATTAGACTTCATTGGCGTGCCGATTCACATTGGTGCTTATGAGCATCCAAAGTCTGAGAAAGGTGGGGAATACCGAAAGATCGATATTGAGTTAAATATTACGAATTTGTTATTGGACTTTTATGAGAAACGGTTGGCTCAGTTAGTTGCGGCTGCGGAGCTTGGGGAGCGACCTGGCATTTGTAATTAGGAGTCAATTGGTGGAACATTGATCTGGTGTTCCACC
>CAZDTI010000197.1:0-16094 GCA_964508085.1 uncultured Saprospiraceae bacterium
AAATGGTATAGGTACCAATGGCTGGGATAGTAATTTGATCATCATCGGAAGTACCAGATTTATTAGATACCCAGGTTGTTATAAAAGGGGTGCTACAATCCCCTGACAAAGCATCCCCTTGAATAATCCAGTTGTGTACATTGATCAGCGTATCACGAGCTGCCTGAGCAATACAATAACTTCTACCCTGCGCTCCTAATTTTAAATTATTAGGTACGTCTTGACTGGCCCAACCAATGAGGGTCGCATCATAATTACTTCTGGAAAGACTGGAATTTTGGAACATAAACAATAATGGGTTAAGAGGTGCATGCAGAGACATTAAATTCCAACTTCCCAGGTTTTGATCAAATGCATTTGCGTTCTCGAACATACGTCCCATATTTGTCACCTTTGAAACATCCCAACTTCCAATATCCTGATTAAAGGCTGCTGCGTCCTCGAACATACTTCTCATTTCTGTGACCTTTGAAACATCCCAACTACTAATATCCTGATTAAAGACTGCTGCATCGGAAAACATACTTCTCATATCTGTGACCTTTGAAACATCCCAACTACTAATATCCTGATTAAATGCATCTGCGTTGCCGAACATACTTCTCATATCTGTCACCTTTGAAACATCCCAACTTCCAATATCCTGATTAAAGGCATCTGCGTTGACGAACATACTTCTCATAATTGTCACCTTTGAAACATCCCAACTACTAATATCTTGATTAAAAGCATCTGCACTCCAGAACATATTTCCCATATCTGTCACCTTTGAAACATCCCAACTACTAATATCCTGATCAAATGCATCTGCTTCGCCAAACATACTTCCCATATTTGTCACCTTTGAAACATCCCAACTACTAATATCCTGATTGAAATTAGTTTCCTGAAATAGTTCGTTCATATTTGTAACATTGGACACATCCCAAGTCGATATATCCTGATTAAAGTTACTGCCCGAGAACATTCCCCCCATATTTGTAACATTGGACACATCCCAGAAACCAATATCTACGTTCATTTCTGCTTCGAAAAACATACTACCCATATCAGTAACATTGGATACATCCCAGAGCTCAAGACTAAAGTTAAAGTTTCTACAATTTCCAAAGGCATTACTGCAATCGGTCACATTGGATAGATCTGGAACATCTGTTGCTGTAAAGGTCGTTTGTGAACAACCCCGAAAGGCAGCGTCCATACTCGTCCAGGCGATATCTCCCCATTGGTCCACGCTGAGTAATTTTAATCTATCTCCTCCATTATTAATGCGTATTTGTTCTAGTCCGCCATGTAGATATACCTGATAAATTCCTATGTTGGGAAAAGTTAAAGTAGCTGTACTGTCTCCAACTGCTGTACCATTATTGGCCGCATTACCGACTTCTTCCCAGTAGATATCGTAATTACCAATTCCTGGAATCGTAATTTGATCATCATTGGAGGTACCGGATTTATCCGTTTGCCAGGTGGTGATAAAGGGACAACCCAGCAGATCTCCATTGATGATCCAATTATAAGTGTTAAGTAAGGTATTGCGGGCATTGGTTGCATTGCAGTATTCCAAGTCTGTTGCACCCAATGTAATATTGTTATTCAGATTTTGGGTGGCCCAATTAATTAAGATCGCATCATAGTTGAAGCTCGAAAGACCGCAGGAATCCAGCATTTCTGTCATATCTAAAACCTGCTCAATATTCCAGTTTCCCAAGTCTTGATTGAAGCTCGTTGAATTTCTAAACATCCCGCTCATATCAGTTGCCATACTTGTATTCCAATTACTGATATCTTGATTGAAGGCAGGTGAATTATAAAACATCCGTCGGAAATTACCGACCTGACTGACATCCCAGCTACTTAAATCTTGGTTGAAGTTTGGACAAAATGCCAACATGTTTTGCATCGTAGTGATTGTACTCACATTCCAACTTCCAATAGCTCCATTAAAATTGTTACAGGCACCAAATGTACGTGCGCAGTTTGTTACTCCGCTTAGGTCAGGGCTGTCTGTAGCATTATAGGTCATATTATAGCAGCCCTGAAAGGCTTGTTCCATACTGGTCCAAGAAATATTGCCCCATTGTTCGATGCTCAGCAATTTGATTTTATCGCCACCGTTGGCAAAGGCAATCCGCCCCAATCCACCGGTGATTTCAATTCGATAAGTGCCAATATTCGGTAAAGTTAAGGTAGTCGTACTATCGCCAACTGCTGTACCATTATTGGTCGCATTGGCTACTTCTTCCCAATAGATATCGTAATTACCAAATCCAGGAATCGTAATTTGATTATCATTAGAAATTCCAGCATTATCTGTTTGCCAAGTCGTGATGAAAGCGTCTTGTCCTAATAGAAAAGTGGGTATTAAAAACAAGCATAAAAAGAAAAACAATTGTTTGTTGATTAACATGAGCTATAAGGTTTTCAAAAATTAAATGGAATACAGTAGGTTATCTATTTGGGAGTTTGTCATTAACTTGATGGTAATCATCTGCTTTTCACAAAATGATGGATGGTGTGCTGATCGGCTTTTATAAAGTAAACTCCTGGTGGATAATTGGAAATATCTAAGCGAATGGCATTCGGAGTATTAGTAGGATAATTGATTTTTTGCCAGGGTTTACCTTGAGCATTATAAATCGTAAAAGTTTTAGTCTGTTCTTGTTTTCCTTGATAAAATAGATTGATGTATTGATTGGCAGGGTTGGGAAAAACCGACAACTCGATAACACCTTCCCGATAAACGTTCAACACTTCAGAATAAGTGAAGCTTCCGTCTGTATCCACTTGTCTTAAGCGGTAGTAAAGATTTCCATAAACAGGAGGAGCGTCTACGTAAGAATAATGTTGAGCAGATAAGGTAGTACCGTGCCCCTCAATACTAGTGAGGCTTGACCACACTACTCCATCGATTGATCTTTGGACTTCGAAAAAAGCATTATTCAATTCGCTTTCCGTTGTCCAATGTAGCAATACATCATTTTCTGTTGTTGTTGCTTTAAACAAACTCAGTTCCACCGGAAGAGAAGTACAATCAAGAGCATCTCCCTGAAAGCTCCAATTATAATCGTTGATTAGATTTTGTCTAGCCGCTTGACCGTTACAATATTTTAAACCAGAAGGCCTAAAGTCTTGATTGGGGTGAGGGGATTGAGCAAGCCAGGCAATTAGTATAGCATCGTAATTATTGACCGAAAGGCTGTTCATTTTATTGAAAACAAATCCAAGATCAGTTACTTGATCAATGTCCCAAGCACCTAGATTTTGATCAAATTTTGTAGCCCATTCGAACATCCCACTCATATCCGTAACATTACTGACCTCCCAGTTACTGATGTCCTGATTAAATTCTAGTGCCACATTGAACATTCTTGAGGTATTAATTACCGAACTCATGTCCCAGTTACTAATATCTCCATTGAAAATATAGCAATTGGAAAACATGGAGTACATATTCTGGACATTAGAAACATCCCAATTGCTTAAGTCACCGTCCATTTTTTGGCAACTCTCAAACATTTGACTACAGTCCACCACATTCGATAAATCCGGGACATCGGTAGCGTAATATTCCATATTCCGACAATGATTGAAAGCTTTATTCATACTTGTCCAGGCAATGTCTCCCCATTGGTTGAGCTCGACTAGTTTTTTAGAATCATTGGGATAAACTTCGAATTGAATTTGTTGCAAGCCGCCTGAAAGATGAATTTGATAAGTACCTGCTGTCAAAAAAGTAAGCGTATGTGAACCAGAAGCACTAGCTGTACCATTATTACTGGCATTGCCAACTTCTTCCCAGTAAATATCATAATTACCAATTCCGGGAATTTTAATTTGATTCTCAAGGGATGCACCAGGGATATCTGTTTGCCAAGTGGTGATAAAAGCGTCTTGAGAAAAAAGACAGATACTTAAGGTTAATAAACTAAACAGACCAATTAATCTTTTCATTGCTGACATTTTGAGCAGGTTTTAAAAGTTGATTTAAATTTTAAAGGAGGCTCATGGATATGGCAATGAGTTTTCAAATAACCTGCTAAACCAATAGATTTGGAAGTATCAAAGAGCGATTTTTGTACAAAGTCTTAGACTTTGTACAAAGTAAAAATCAATGGAGCTTATTCTGGAGAGATGATGAAGCAGTGGCTGCTAAGAAGATGTCGAGCCACAATATCTTTTACTTGAAAAATAATTGTTAGGATTGCTGTAGATGGGTCTCTTAAAGTTTGTGTGCCTTACGGAAAGCACTAGGTGTTACTTCCATGATTTCCCTAAATCGATTATTAAAAGTTGTTTTAGAACGAAAGCCCGACATTTTTCCGATGGCTTCCAGGGTGTACTGTTGAGCGTCTGCTTTTTGCAATAGAAGTGAGGCATATTCAACACGATAGCGGTTGATAAAGCGAAAGAAGTTTAGCTGGCAATGTTCGTTTAAATACCAGGATAGTACATTGGATTTAATTTGTAGCCCTTTTGCTATATCAGACATCCGAATATCCTGCTCCAGAAAAGGCTGATGTTCTTCGAAATACCGTTCTATTTTTTGTCTGAGTATTTCAATCTCCTGATCACTAAGTACCGGTTTTATTTTTTTTGATTTTTCGGTAGGATTGGATGGATACTTAGCTGATCTATCATCAACCTTTGAAGTCTGATAAAGGATGGGTTGTCTAAAAGCAAAAAAACTAATAACAAGCATAGAAAGGAGAAAGAAAATTTCTATAATGTAGAAATTTTGGGAAGGAGAAGGCATAAAAGAAAAAGAGGATAAGGGAACTAGTAAAGTACCTCCTACAGCCAGGACTAAGATACCCCAAAAAAGATATTTCAACCAATCCAAAGTGATATAGACAGAGCTTTCGGCATATTCGTTTTTGAATTTTTGTTGATTAAATTGAACGAGCTTCAATACCAAAAAAGCATAATAAATAACCGTTGATAGCACCGTGATTATAAACAAAAGATGTATCAACAGATTCTTACCTTTGGCAAAAGCCAGAAAGGCACCTTTAGGATGAGAGATATCGGCGAATAGAAATACGATATAGAATAGTCCCCCTGGTAGGAAGTGCCACCAAATCTGCCTACGATTAATCTTAATAGAAACCAATTCTACGGTAAAAAAATAGATGCAAGGAAAAATCCATAAAACCACACCGGGGTTACCAACAAAGAGTTTTTGCCAAAAAGGGAGTTGTCCATCCGAAATCAAAAAACCCAGGTGCAAAGAAAACGTACTTGCGAAAACGATTGTCAACCATCGGTTTTGCCTATCGCGCAAGCTTATAAAGTAAATAAAGGAGAACAGAGATTGTACGACAATCGAAAAGTTTAAACACAGTGAAAAATCATTTTCCATAAAACGTGAAATAAATAATCTAAGAGCAATACAAATTAGTATCTAATTTTTGGAATTAGTCGCGAAGGCTTAAACGTGTACAAATAAATTGATTTCTACGCTATTTCCACCTTTTCTTAGTGAAGATATGATTTTCGGCTATATTCTTTATCAATTCAATGTAAGAGAAAGTGAAGTGCTCTTATAAACTTTTTGAAGGGTCCATTCTCAAACGCTTCATCACGTAAAAAAACAAAACAGTCGGAATGCCCGCCATTAAATAAACAAATCCTTCTATCCCTATACCATGTTCATTACCAGCACCATTGGGATCTATGGTCCAAGAAATGTAATGGTCTCCCTCTTCCATAATAAAAGGTAAAGTCACCATAAAAAATCCGACGATTAAAATATTCCAAGCCGCTAAAAGGAAAGCGGTCCACCACATTTTAGTTTTCAAATAATCCTGTGAAGACCAAATCAGATATAGCCCATAAAAAATGGCACAACCATTTACAAAAGCTGCTCCACCTGTATGTAATCGAGCATGCAAGGGCCACACCTCAGACTGAAAATGTGAATTTGGGAAAAACAGGTCTGGGATAAACCATGCAATGGTATTTAATAAAAGGCCAATAGTTAGCCAATTTCGTGTTGACTTTAGGTTTTGATTCATTGTTCGTTTAATTAAAAGCTATAAAAAGATTTCATCGAATGGGCCTTGAGGCAGTTATGAATGCCCCCTCACTAAGCAATGCAAAGAACTAGTAAATAAAATGCCCAATTAAAATTTACAAGAGCGAATTTGTACAAATAGACCTACTTAAATAGCTATCTGTACAAGTTGACCTTCCTTTCTTTTGGAATCTTCCTATTTCCTCCCCTCTTTTGAAAAAAATTAATATGAAGATCCTCTGTATTATTTTAGCTACTATCCTTTTGGTGGCAAGCCTAACTAAGATAGTAGGTTTACAATTTCAAAAAAATCACTTCCGACAATGGAATTTACCAGTTTGGTCAATGTATTTGATAGGAGTATTGGAACTGATAGCGAGTGTTTCGATTTTATTTTCTCTAACAGCGCTGTTTGGATTGATACTTAGTTGCTTTATACTTTTCGGAGCCATTGTAACCTGTTGGGTGGTTTATGAATACAAAAGGTCAGTTCTTCCTTTTGCCCTATTACTTTTAGCTTATGGTTTACTTTGGCAGCTTTCTTCAGGAGATAAATGGACTATGGTTTTGGGCGGGCTTATAGGCATCGGATTACTATTGGCGTGGTTGCTATGGCTTTATCCTGCTACGCCTATGAATACGGAAGGTGAGAAAGAAAACTTACAGGACGGAACAACAGTTACCCATCACTTTAAGAATGCACTTGGAGTTGATTATCATTATGTGGAAGCAGGAAATAAAAATAATTCCACAGTGGTCATCATTCCAGGTGCACCTGAAAGTTGGTATTGTTTTCATTATCAAATTGCTGTCTTATCTAAAAAATATCATGTCATTGCCCTTGACCTAAAGCCTTATGGACAAACGGGAAAGGATCAAAATGGAGATCATACCTATGCTCATATTGCGAAGGAAATCAAAACTCTTTTGGACAAGATTGAGATAAAAACATTCTACCTGATGGGACATGACAGAGGAACCGTTGCTGCCGACCATCTCCTTTCTATAAAAGGGATGACCAATCGAATTATTGGTTATATCCGAATGCAACAATCTTTCAATGAACCTCATGGTGAACCTGTTCCACCACATCATTTGATGGGGAGTTTTTTGGGAACCATGGTTTTTAAAATTCGATTTGGGATGTGGGTTTTATATAACAAATCCGCCTACACCAAATTACCCATTCCCCCAAAAGTTATTCAAAGAATTACAAAAGAATTTCAGTTTAAAGGAATTGCTCAGGCAGTACCTTTAAGTTTTAAAACCACAAGTTTCCCAAAAGAATTAAAGGATAGAGAAGAAAAGCTTTTTGCATTTATGACCATGCCCATTTTAATATTGCAAGGTAGGCATGACCCCGGGCAACATCCTGAAGAGTATGAGCAATCTCATACCATTGCTCCTGATTTGCGGGTGAAATTTATTGACGCAGGACATTTTTTCCACTTAGAAGCACCTGAAAAAGCCAATGAAGTTATGCTCGATTTTTTAAACGGTCTTCAAATCCGCTATTCAAATAATTGAAAATAAATAGTAATACGCCAAAGCGATAGACTTAGAAATCGCACCAGATATAAAATTTATTTTTGGCAACCGCTTTTAACTTCGATTCCCACCATCAGGAATGCTCCTCAATAAGTAAAGTCGAGTTTTTCGACTACCCAGAATCTGTACAAATAGATCTATTTGTACAGATTCTCTTAATTCTAGTGGCCATTTCAGGATTTCTAGCTTGTTTTTTGGTTTTCAAAACTAAGTGTGTGTTCGGGCTGAACAGTTACAAATTAACGTATAAAAAAATATCACATGAATAAAAAAAACAACTTAACAACTGCCTCCTTCTTACTTTCTCAGAATTATTCAACTTCAAAGAAAATAATCAAAAATAAATTTTTCAAACTCTTGAAGCGCTCCAATCAGCATATTCAAAAAGGGCGGTTTGGTCTTTTTTCTAAGAAGGAAAAATTAAACATTTACAAAAGACTTAAAAGGTATGCCCAACGATTGGATTACCATCTTCGATGGACGACAGCAGGTTTCGTTTTTGTATTGGCCAATTCTTACTCTTCTTACGGACAGACTTTTCAGAAAGTAGAAGATGTCAATAGCCCATTCATTTTTTATAATAATCCTTTAAAAAATGTAAAACTCGAAGGGCAGAGTATTGCAACATTTGGAGACATAGATAATGATGGTGATTTAGATGTTTTTATAGGAGAAGAACTTCCAGGGGGAAATGCCACTATTTATTTTAGTGAAAACATTGGAGATGCTACTACTCCAGTTTTTGGAGATACTATTAGCTCTCCTTTTGGGCTGAGTACAGATGATATTCTTGCCAATCCATATTTGCTTGATATAGATGACGATGGCGACTTAGATATGTTTGTAGGAGAGAGAAATGGTCAGCTTAATTTTTTCGAAAATCAAGGAACCAATCAAACGCCTTCTTTTTCTACTCCAAGTCCAAATCCTTTTGGGCTAAATTTGCCTTCAGATGTGTCTAGCGTCAACGCCGCTTTTGTGGACATTGATGATGACGGGGATTACGATTTATTTATCAATAGTTATTATAGCCAACTTTACTTTTTTGAAAATCAAGGTTCAAGCAATTCCCCGAGTTTTGGCAATCCTATTTCCAATCCATTTGGCTTAAATGATTTTGGATATTATTATGATTCAGACGTTACTTTTCATGATATAGATGAAGATGGAGATTTGGATTTTTTTGCGGGTTATGCTTCATCGATAATTTATTATGAAAATGTCGGGAATAGCAGTCTTGCGGATTTTTCTTCTTCTCCAATGTTCAACCCCTTCAATATTCAAAATCAGTCATGGGGTGATGCTCCAAACTTCGTAGACTTAGATAATGATGGAACTGATGACTATATCAGCGGAAATTCGGCAGGTGAATTTTCTTTTCAAAAAAATGACGGCAATAGTTCACCACCAGTATTCAAACCTAGTCAAGCCAATGTAAGTGATTCTTCTGCACCTACGCTCGCAGATATTGATAACGATGGAGATTTGGATCTTTTCGCAGGCAACTATTATAGACAGATTCATTTTTTCGAAAATAAAGGAACTGCTTCGATTCCGTCATTCGACCCTGTTCCAATTTCCAATCCATTCGGGATAAATATTCCTTCAGGGCTATCGACTATACCAACCTTAGTAGATATTGACGGAGATGATGATTATGATATTATCGCAGGCCTGAGTAATGGTGAAATCAGATTTATTGAAAATACAGGTGATGCCGAAAATCCAAGTTTTGAATTAAATCCGAGCTCAAGTCCTTTTGGCTTGGTGGAAGTTCAAAGTATGGCAGCGCCTAGTTTCATTGATATAGATAATGATGGAGATAAGGATGCCTTTGTTGGTGAGCTTGAAGGGAATGTTGTTTTTTATGAAAACGAAGGAACTGCAAATAATCCCATTTTCAATACTCATATTCTTAACCCATTTGGCTTTTCTAGTGTAGGAATTGCATCGAGTTTTTCTTTTTATGATATAGACGACGACGGTGATTTTGATGCATTTGTAGGAGAAGCAAATGGAGATTTTAATTTTTTTGAAAATATTGGAGATGTAAATAACCCAAGTTTTAATCTTTCCCTTAATAACAATTCATTTGGTTTGACGAGTCTAAGTGCAAAGTCTATCATTTCTTTTTCAGACATAGATAACGATGGAGATCAGGATGCCATCTGTGGTGAAGATTCAGGTCTGATTTCTTATTTTGAAAATACTACAGCAGTTCCAGCTGGTATTTCCGATTTTTCCAATTTGTTTGACATTCAGGTTTTTCCAAATCCCGTAAATGATTTGTTACAAATTTCCTTTAACGAAATAAAAAATGGACGAATTCAAATTATCAATGGGCAAGGGCAAGTCCTTCGCGCTGTAGCATTTTCAAAAAAAGAAAACTTAGCAATCAATATTTTAGATTTACCCCAAGGACATTATCATTTAAAATTGGAAGATTTTGAGCAGGGAGCCTTTAGCACAAAAACAATTTTTGTCTTAAAAAAATAAATTTTTAATCTAGTCAATCTTATATGGTTAAGGTGGGAATTTTTAGTAAAAATTCCCACCGCCTTTTTCACTAAAAAAATCACATGGACACATCAAATCAAGTTTCAATGAAAGCATTAGCGCCATTTAGTTGTCAGTACACGCCTAACTTTCCAGAATTATTATTGCAGCTTAATTGCACTTTAGCCATTAGCACATTTCAAGCAGGAAAGGTTATTTTTATCAGCCCAAAAGATGAAAATCATTTGGTACAGTTGCCGCGTACTTTTCACAAACCAATGGGCATTGCTATTGAAGGTAATCGAATGGCAATCGCAACGAAAAATGAAGTAACAATTCTACAAAATGCTCCTGAATTGGGAACGCACTATCCAAAAAAACCGGATACTTATGATGCTTTTTGGACACCGCGCGCTAATTACTTTACGGGAGCAGTAGACATTCATGATTTACATTTTGGAAAAGAAAAATTGTGGGCAGTGAATACTTCTTTTTCCTGCTTATGCACGATTGATGATAAATTTAGTTTTACACCACAATGGCAACCTCCCTTTATTGATAAATTAGTTTCTGAAGATAGATGTCACCTGAATGGTTTGGCCATGGAAAATGGAAAGCCGAAATATATTACTGCTTTAGGAAATGGAAACGCTTTTCAAAACTGGAGAGAGAATATTACATCAGGTGGAATTATTATGGACATTGAAAGTAATGAAATTATACTGTCTAATTTGGCTATGCCACATTCGCCTCGTATTTATGATGACAAATTATATTGCTTACTCTCTGCTGCTGAGCAATTGATTTGTGTTGACCCTAAAAAAAGAACTTTTGAGGTCGTTGCAAATATTCCTGGCTTCGTGAGAGGCATGGCAAAACAAAATGATTATTTATTTATCGCCACTTCTCGTTTGAGAAAAAACTCTTCAACTTTCCGACATTTAAAAATTGCTGAAAAAGCAGATGTGGCAAGCATAGTCGCTGTTCATTTACCAACAGGTGCTATCGCAGGAAAATTGACTTACAAAACCTCAGTAGATGAGATTTACGATTTACAAATTCTTTCAGGAATGTCTCGTCCAAACATTATAAATACGTACGGAGAAATACATCATCAGCCTTTGGTAAATCCAAACTCCACTTTTTGGGCAAAGTCTATTCTAAGAAAATAAACTTATTTCAATTCATTTCTTTATCAAACAAGCTGTCCTTGCTGGTAGTTTAATTGCTATTTTATTGTCTTTATTCTCAATTCTTATATCGTTAAAACATCTCTAAAACCTGCATTATACGTTGCTGGCTTCGGGCTATAGCTTTTCAGCAATGGACGTCATGGTATTGTTATATACTTTTTATTTACTCGGTGGTATTCGTATAAATTTTGAATTCATCACCTCCGACACCAAATCCTTTTCCATATTCAGTCCAGCCTTTTCTTTCATAGAAATTTATTAAACCTGTGCTTAGATATAAATTTTCAAAACCTTTGAGTTTGGATTGATTTAGTCCATGTGTCAGGAGCATTTCTGCATATCCTCTTTTTCGATATGATTCATTAACGAACAAGCAAGCAAACCACGGCATTAAATCTTGTCCTGATAGCCCATGGCATATTTTGACTGTTTCAATGTTGGTGTACAGGATAAAGAAGTCAGTGTCATACCTCCTATTATCCCTGCTTGTTTAATAAATTTTCTTCGATTCATCTGCTAAAAGTACAGAACTTTATCCTCATTTTACATATTTTGAAAGCTAGTTTTATATTCTCTATAGCGCACTTTTTCTATCCCATTTATGATTTAATCTTCTGTTCTATCTTCTGAGATAATACCACTCTTTTGCCAGAAACAATACCTTCTCTAAGTTGTTAAAACATGAGTCATGCGAATCGCAGGTTGAATCTTCGCTTTAAGGGTAGCTCTGTAGGAGCGCTATTTTTGTAATCCACCAACTAGCCCACGATATACGAGCTCCATAGGAGCGACACCCGAAAATAGGTAAAGGTGCCGCTCCTATGGAGCTGTGAACAGTCCTTAATTAGCGCATCTTTTAACCTGCGATTCACATGACTAATGTTTAAGTAAAAATAGATTTTGAAGGAAATACCATTTGGATCTCAGAGAATTTTAATTTTGGAAATCCACCTTATTCGACAATCAGTTTGCGAGCAATCAAATCACCCTCCGCTTCAATTTTCACGATGTAAACTCCTTTTTCTAAAAATTTAAAATCAAATTGTAAAGTATGTTCACTCGAAGTTCCGAGCGGTGCTCCTGCTGCTATTAATTTTCCCCTAAGGTCAAAAACCGAATAGTAAACAGTCTTCGTTTTCAACCCATGAAAATCCAAATACACAAAACCCGGTTTGCTTGGATTGGGATAAATACCACCGATTCTTTCCTTGTTGTTATTAAAAAAAAGACCGCTTATATTAAAATTGACAGTGACTACCTCACTGTACTCAAACTGACCGTCGAAATCAATCTGTTTTAATCGGAAATAATTCGCTCCAGCAAACGGATCATCGACCGTGAAAACGTAATTGTTGACTTGAGCAGTAGTGCCGTTTCCGGCGACCTCTCCGATAGTTTGAAAATCTATACCCGTCGAACTTATTTCAATTTCAAATTTTTCATTATTTATTTCCGAGGCCGTCTGCCACTCCAGTAATACTTTATCTCCCTGCGGATAACCAGTAAAGTTGATCAAGTCAACACTTAGAGGAGAACAAGAAGAAGTCGTTGAAAAATTATTGTCTGCCCACATGTTAAAATCTTGCAGCAAAGAATCATGAGTACTATGTTGAAACTCGTAAGGCCAAGGCTCTATGTATCGAATATCCAAATCTTTTGCTTGAACAAAAACAGTGCTGTACAAACTGTCTTGGAAGCGATGCGTTTGGTCTGATCGACCAATCACCTGCGCATATTTATCTCCCTGAAAATTAGAAATGTAAGTAAGCAAATCCGACTGATAAGTTGTTTTACCCGAAATCCACCACATCGCCAAACCAACTCTTTCACACAAGTTTGGGTCACCGTACAGGTCGTCAATAATCGTTGCCGGCACGATCGTATCCTGATCGATTTCATGAATTTCAAAAACAATCGGCTTATCCGGAAAAGCACTCGCAAATTTGTAAGTGGTTGATTTTGCACAATCAATCCAATCTTGGTCATTATATCCGGCATTGGCGAAACTAGTCATGTTTACACCATTGAGATGCCCTTCTGCTCCATTGGTAGTCATTTGCGTAACATAGACATGAGACAGCATCGGATCAGAGCTGTATTGATCGCCCAATTTGGTAATCAGGGTGTCCAGTCGCTGTTTTATAGTTGTATCCCACCAAAGAGGTAACATCTGACTCTGCCCTTGATAAGTGAAGGTAAAAACGTCAGCATTGAGCGAATCGACCAGCCAATCCGGGCTTCCAAATGCTCCACCCGCCACCATGAGCGAATACTTCAATCCGGCATTAGTAACTGTAGCGATGTCGGCATCAAGACTTGAAAAATCGAATACGCCCGGAGAGGGTTCTACATCTTGCCATCTGGCCAGAAGCAAGACCCCCCGAGCTTCGGGATGTACTAATACATCGGGATGTAAACCGTTAGTACCAGCAAAACAACCGACCGGTTTTTCAATCACCTGAGCAATCGCTACCTGAGGGAGGAGGCTAATAAATAATACAATTGAGATGAGGGTTAAAAACTTTTTCATTTTTTCGCTTGATTTATAAAAAGAGGATTCTTAGACGAAAAGAGTGGATTTGTTTTTAAAGGGAAATGGGACTGATCGGGCCCGCCCTTCTGCTACAGTCGGACTGGTTCCCCTTTAACCTGTCGACCTGTCTAGTGCCAGATAGAGTCGCCAGGCAGGACGTAAATTAGTGCGAACCGAGGGAAACCTCGTCACCTAATCTACCCACAAACTATTAACTATACAGAGCGAAGAGTTGAAATAATTAAAAACATTGGATATTCAAATATATGGAGAAAAAAGTAAATAGAGAAAAGGGTTAGCGAGTTTAATAAAAAAACTAGCAGGTTTTATTTAAAAACAGGATAGAGCTGCTTTGTTGTACAAAGAAAGAAGACAGGCCTACTGCAATTTTTTCTAACAATATAAACACATACTTCTGAGAAGTAATTTCCCTTTTCCAAAAAGATAAAGAATAACTCCACCATTAACACAACAATAAACTTACAAACCACAAAGGAATCTCAGCTGTCGCATAAGCACATACATTCGACTTGAACCTGTCTTTAGATAAAGCCTACCCGTAAACATATTCATATCATAGGAATACTTAAAGCAGTTAGTCCTGCAATCTTTATAATTTTTTACGCTCCATATTAAGAATAGACTTTCGTCAAAAACTGTTTGGCTGAAGTGGGTTTTCTTCCCAAAAGTTGTTCTAATGAATTGTCAGATAATTCTAATTCTCCATTGGCCTGAGCTACGGAGAAAGCCGTAAATAGTCCGATATATTCATCTGGAACACCAAATCCTTTTAAGGTGCTTTGGTATTCTTCAGCTGTAGGAGAATGATAACTAATTTTTTTACCGCTTATGGTAGAAATTGTTTCCGCAACTTCATTATACGAAACAGCATTGTTATTTACAAGAGGATAAACTTTATTTTCATGTCCTTCTGAAGTGAGCACAACCACTGCAGCTTCTACCAATTCCTCTCTTAATACTAAACTTGATTTTCCCGTTTTCGCTGGTTGCATGATGACTCCTGAGTCTAGAACTTGCTCCCCAACAAACATAGGAAGCATATCCATGTACGTTGCATTTTGCAAAAAAGTATAGTTTAGCCCACTCTCTTTTAACCAGTTTTCCGTTTTAAAATGTGAATCTTGTAAGAATCCGATAGCCGATTTTTCTACTGCTGTATTTCTCATAAAGGAAGTGTAAACCACATGCTTGACACCAGCTTCTTTTGCAGCATTGACCACGTTTTGATGCTGAGTGGCTCTATTTTCTACCTCACTACTAGAAACAAATAGTAGCTTATCTACTCCTCTGAATGCTTGTACTAAGGAATCATAATTATTGTAATCCCCAATCTTGACGGCTATTCCTTGCTCTTTAAGCGCTTTTGCCTTTTCCTCACTTCTTGAAAGCGCAGAAATGTTAGCGGGGTTTTCCCCTTTTTGTAATAATTGTTCAATGGCGTTTTTACCAAATGCTCCTGTTGCTCCTGTTACTAAAATCATCTTTCTTAAATTTTGAAGTGCGTGGACAAAATAATCAATAACTTATGACGGTCTATTTTTAAGATATCCTTCGTCGTAAAAATACTCATTATGCTATGGCATAACTCTGTTTTTTACTCCTTGACTACCTCAAAAATAGCCTCGGTCATAAGTTCTCATTATTTTTGTCCAAGCACTTATTGTGAATAATGATTCAAAAGTATTACATTTGGTATACAAAGTATAGTCTATTACTAAAAAGTACTACTATACTTTTGTATAGTTAGTTAATTAAACTTTTTTCAAATGAATGATTGGCACACCATTTTAGAAGTTAAAAAATGTCCAAGACGATATGTCTTAGCGATAAATGACACCTTAAATGTTATAAGTGGAAAATGGAAATTACCTATTCTGGCTTCTCTCCTTTATGGAAATCATAGGTATAAAGATATCCAAGCGAACATTGAAAAGATCACCCCTCGAATGTTATCCAAGGAGTTAAAAGAATTGGAATTAAATGGTGTCGTGACAAGAACTGTTTACGATTCCACTCCTGTTCGAATTGAATATAAATTAACGGAGTCAGGTGAGAATATACTTTCGGTTTTAGACACGATGATTGAATGGGGTTTGGCTCATCGGAAATTGGTAATGAATGCTGAGTGATTTTTGTTCATCTATAAGAAACATGACTCATCTCACTAGTAATACCTGCACGTAGTAGAATTAGGCTTTTCGTAAGATTTTTTACGCCTTACTTTTTTTCTTAGCAAAAAAAGTAACAAAAAACCCAAGGCCTATAAACTGGCCTACCCATCCGCAAG
>CAZDTI010000198.1:0-3169 GCA_964508085.1 uncultured Saprospiraceae bacterium
CTTCTAAGGCCGCTATTCTTGCTTCCAATACCCCAACAGTTGGGTTCATTATTCGACTGTAAATATTTCCAGCAACGGCCAAGTTGAATAAATCTGCACCGTGTTGTGCATTGTCAAATTCGTAGGCTACTGTCTGATAAATTGGGACAGCCACTGATTTGGTAGTAGGCTCAGATTGATATCCCCCGTGAATGGAGATGGTTTCTTTTTTCATATTGATAAATTATTAAAGGTTTGAAATAGCAGAACGCATTTGAAATAATAGCTCATTACTTTCCGGAGCACTTTAAAATAGATTATTGCTTATGCCGAAAAACTAAAAGGCTGAGTTCCTTATACTGAGTCATTAGAGTTCTATATCTAACGTGAATCTCAGCGGAAAGTTCTGGGGTTAGTTAATTTAAATCATCGTCACTCAAAGATCTTGGTTTAAACAACTAATAACAGCTCAGACTTTAACACAATATGAAAAGAGGCAATAGAAACGTTACCAAAAAATCACGTAAAGGCAATCTCAGGATAACAGTTCTATTTCCTCCTATACGTTCCTACCCTTCCAATTTAAAATTGATTGGAATTTTAAACACTAACCTTGGCGCTTGAACATATTTACGATCAAAATTACTTATATAATTCGTGATGTGATTCATTACCATTCTGTCCAGTAATGGACTAATTGATTTTGTAATTTCAACAGTCTCAAATCCTTCATCATAAACAACACGGACGATCATCTCACCTTCAAAGCAATACTCTTTTGCCAACTCTGGATATTCAAATTCACGTGCTACATAATCTGTGAAGCGATTGATTTCGCTTTTCAAAATGGCTTGCATTTTATCATTTGAGACACATAACGTGTCCTTTCTAACTTGGGTAGTTTCTTTATCTTTGGATTCTAGGTAACAGACATGTTGCGCCTGTAGGTCTATAAGGGATATAAAAAGGAAGGCAAGAAGTAAAAGTTGCTTTTTCATAATAACAATTTTTTGAAGTGATGGAAAGAAGATTAATCATACTTTAATGTTAAGATGAAAAAAGCTCTGATCACAAAAGAGTTAAATGAACTGGCGGTATTTGGGACTGAATTGTACGTGAAGTTTATAATGAGGTAAAATAGTTAGTGGACTCCGCAAAGCCCTCTGAACGAGCTATTCCTTTACCAATAGAGATGTCTTCTCTAATTAGCTGTCTGCCATAGTCATTTTCTAGTTATGGATTTTGAAAGAAAAAAGAACTCCCTTATGATTGCAAAAAACAGGAACAGCGTGACTCTCTGTAGGTAGAAAATCAATTTAATTCATATTCAAAATCAGGTATTTCTCTAACCACATAGTATAATGATAATTCCTTTTTCTCGTGTTGCATTTCTTCTAGCCTAAAGAGTACATTCGGGATTGTGAGACTACTCGAATCATATTTAATCCACTCTTCATTATGAACCTGAATGGAAGTCAGTACAACTAATTTATCGAGATCCTTGTTATTTTCTGTTTGGAAGTCAATCCTTTCGCAAAGTTCAAATTGTACTTCCCTCTCCCAATTTGGATTTTTTTCTATAAAAGAATAAATGAACTCTTTATCAAATTCCAATAAGGTTTTTAATTCTTTATATCTATTATTAGATTTCATTTCCAACAATAATTCCGCACTTGAATTCATTAAAGCCAGATCCAATTTTATTTTATTTGGTATTATGATCGTTTGCTTATGCAATTGACTAACCAAGTTTAGCATGATAGGTACTTGTTGCTCTTTTACTAAGCCATGCTGCATTGTTTCACTGACTAAAATGTCTATTTCATTTGTGCCCTCAATCTTATAGCTTGAAGCATCTTCGCACTCTATCTTTTCAACATAGTTTTCAATGCCCAACTGTTTTATCAATTTTTTCAGATAGGCTACAGTCTGTTTGTTTACTTCTAACAAGACCAGTTGTAGGTCATCTACATCATATTTTGTTAATAGCGGAAGTATCAAAGTCGCAAATGGCCCAGTACCAGCATATAGTATTTTAACTGGACCCGACTGCTGAGCACGCACTTGAGCTACAGCCTTATATACTCCTCGAATAAACTGTCTTGTCCGGATAATGTCATTGATACACATTGCCGCAAATGTAGTACATAGCGCTATCCCATTTTCGGATTGAATATCTTTTCGATTCTGTTCCTCCTCTAAGTCAAGGCTTACTAAGCTCAATAGGAATAATTTAAAATCTTCTAATTTATTTTTAAGTGTACTGTAATCGATTTCCTCTTTTAGGATTTCATCCATTACTTTTTCTATTACTTCAATCCTGATCATAAAAATTATTTTATTAGGCTTTTTCTGATGATACAATTTTCAAATAATTTCTAAACTAAAAAAGAACATAGCAATTTTCTGCTATGTTCTTTTTTATAATTTTGAAGTTGTTTGATAATTAAATTAATCCATTTTTATAAAAGGCTGTGTTTCGTTTATACTATTGGATTGCAAGTTGAGTAGATAGTAGCCTTCTGGTAATTCACTTACAGGCAGTGGAAAGGTAGTACTGTTTCTAGGAATGACCATTTCTTTTAGCAAATGACCATTGGTATTATAAACACTAAGACTTACCTCTTCTCTTAGTTCAGCTCCAAAAAGGATTGATGCCTGATCAGTCATTGGATTTGGCTGAATGTTGATGCTGTGACTACCAATCTCCATCTGTACAGATTTGATAGCACTATACTCATAAGCACCGCCATGATCGACTTGACGTAAGCGGTAATAAACGTTTTTAGATGCAGGAGGATTTTTATCGATAAATTGATACGCTTGCATCAATTGGCTGTTGTCCGCCCCATCTACCTGATCAATCTCTTCGAATATTCGCCCATCTGTACTTCGTTCAATAGAGAAATAATCATTGTTGATTTCTGTCGCCGTTTGCCAATCAAGTTGAACCATGTCCTCTCTAAGCCTTGCAGTGAAGTCTATTAGCTCAACAGGCAAAGCAGCGTTTGTTACGGATACACTGTTGATTTGTCCAAATTCAGAACCGAAATTACAATCAAGACAGACTTGAATATTTATGGTTGTCCCTGTAAGGCCTGTGGCATTAGCGCTATAAGTAGTACCTCCAGGAAGTATACCACAACCATGGCCTGAAACAGTATGATCAGCGCCTTGACCCGCCGCATTA
>CAZDTI010000198.1:3179-15983 GCA_964508085.1 uncultured Saprospiraceae bacterium
CAGCCATGTACATTAGGAATCATTGTGAAGCCTCCACCGTCAATGGAATATTCAACGTCCATGTAGTCATCAGGAGAGTTATCCCATTCAGCACTTATAGCAGGAATCTCCAGACTTACGGCTAAGTCACTAGAGCTACCGGAAAGAAAAAGTGTAGGACTAATCCAGCAAGCACGTTCATCTATATCAGCCCCCCGTAAAGCTCCGCCCGTTGTAAAAAAGCCTTCACTGTCTATCCCGGAAAGGTCTCCGCCCATTGTCCAATCTACACCTGTAAAATCAAAAGAATTACAAGATGTGGGATCCGAAGTAGTACAAGGCCCACTTAATATTCCCTTGTTAGCGGTATTAAAATCTTCGAGATAATTTTGTCCAAAAAGGCTGCTGGTTAAAAATAAAATAAAAATAATGTAGATGAATGATTTCATAACAGGTTTTAAATTTTTAATAAAAAAGAAGTAAAATCTTACAATCTGAGGTTAAAATGCGCTTAATACTAAAAGTAAAAAGAAATCAATTGAAATTGAGAATCATTAAACTAACAACAAAAACTCGGACAGCATGATGTAAAATAATCAACCGTTATTTTACTATGAGGTCTATTGCTTCATTTGTTAATTTTAAATGGAATGATCTTCTGTAATAATTATCTCAGCTCCTCCTTTCAATTGCTTCAACTTTAGAGCAGGAATAGTGATCTTTTCAAACAGAGAAATAATTTGATTTTTTGTTTTGGCTTTTTGGTAGAGAAGTGTCATGAGGATAAAATATTTTCGGTTTTCTTTGGTAATTTGGTTTTATTCCCTTTACCTACCGGCTAAAGGATGGCTCAAATTTATCAAATAAATTTAATAAAAAAGAATCGAAAACTGTCAGCAATAATTTTTCTCCCCTTATAAGTGAGTTATTAATGTTTATTTGGTTATGCTTTAGGCTGTCTCCATTTATCCTGTTTCCTAATTAAGAGATTTATAGTATTCTTCAGTAGTTTCGAAGATATACTCCCCCTAACATACACATAGACATAGACAATAATTCGTATATTTGATTTAAGAGATCCTTTTTTTGATTAATAACTCAATCGTAAAAAACAATTCTACCTCTTAATTACATTCAAATAGAATGCCATATGATCTTGGCTTAACTATTTCATATTTACTATTTCCATTTTTAAAATTCCAACTGTCAAAATGCAAAAAAGAACTAAATATTTGAAACTCCCATTTCAGTTTGATACAGAAAAGCTTGTTCATGAGCTGTCTTCGATTCTGGAAGAAAAATGGATTTCTCATTTTAATACAAATGGCTATGAGGGAGATTGGAAAGTTATTCCATTATATGCTGATGGAGGAGATGATGATAATATTTTTGCGCTTTCCACAGCTGACACCGTTAAATCGGAAACTTCAATACTTAGAGCCTCCCCGTACTTTAAGAAAGTCATTGACTCCTTTAAATATACAATTCTTACCGCTCGTATTTTACGGCTGGGAGTTGGTGCTGAAATAAAACCACACCGGGACCACGAGTTAGGTTATGAAGATGGGAACTTTCGTTTACATATTCCAATCCTTACTAATCCTCGTGTCCAATTTATTTTAGACGGAACTGAGTTAACAATGCTACCGGGAGAATGTTGGTATACAAATGTGAACTATATACATTCTGTTAAAAATTCAGGTGAAACTGATCGAGTACATTTGGTAATAGATGGAGCGCGAAATGAATGGTCAGACCAATTGTTTTTTTCTTTAGCCCCAGAGGAAAGTTTCCAACCAATACCTAAAGAAAATGATACTCTAGAAACGATTCGGCGAACTATTGAAGAATTAGAACGGAGCAATGAGCCAATCGCCAAGGAATTAATTAAGCAACTAAGACAAAAACTGAGCAATCCAAATGAAAAAATTGTTTTGTAAACCGTTCAACTAGCTATTATACAATTACAGCTGCAGCAGGTGTTCAAATTAAATCATTTATTTTCTGCAACCAATTTTTATCTATCAACAAGGAGGTACGTTCCAATTTTTCACTATACCATTCTTTAATTAGTGCTTTACTTTTGAGATTGGTTATTTTCAGGGAAAGACCTTTCAGCAATTTGATTGTATTCAAATGAGGTTTCAATTTTCCTACTGTAAAAAATTCATCTCTTTGAATAAACTTTTCATAGGCGTCTATTTGAGCCTGAAGTACATCGAACAAACTGGAGTCATTAAGAAATTGCTCAAATAGTATTCTAACAGATAAAAAACGAACTTTTGGCTGATAATCTTTTGAAAAATGGTGGCTACTAATCAAAGCAACGGCTTGATCATATTTTTTTAGGTTAAAATCAAGAATAGATTTGCTAAAACAAATAGCATCTTCTCTCAAGTGGAAGTTCAAATATTGTTTTTGCGTTTCTATAAATTGATCTACCCAGTCATACTCCTCCTCATGACAAGCGATATTCACAATGTTAGAAAAGGTAATGTCACTCATTACTCCATTTACAAATACAATTTTAAGTTTCAGACCAATTTTATATAATTCAAGAGCCTCCTTATAAAATCTTACCTCTCCCCTTGTCGCATTCCTGACGCAATAGTTCAAGCACAAATAAAAAATAATTAATTGATCAGCTCCTCTAATAGAAGAGACATTTTCCAGAAACAGGCTTTTCAATTTAAAGAACATGGCCACCTCCTGATTTTCCATTAGCGCAAATAAATTTGCATATAAATCAACTAATGGATTCTCAACTTGAAAGTCAGTATATGCACCAGCAGTTATTTCCGCTATAAAAGGAAGATCAAAAGTTCGATTAAAAATCTTTTCATCATTTTTCAAGGCGACCCCTACTCTAAATTTGCAAAGCAGTGTAAAACTTTCAATCCCTTTTAATAAATCTTCTAAGCTTGAATCTCGCTCTTTATATCTATTTCGTAAGGGATGAAAGGCAAAGGCATAATCTAACAATACTTTCTCTTGATAGTATTCCATATCTCTGAAAGGAGAAGATTCTAAGGTTGTCTTCAGCTTATCGTTCTCTTTTTTAAATAGGTCGAAGTTATTTCGGGCACCAAAAGCATCTTTCAATATTTTTTTTCTTTGGAATTCATCATTATTAATTTGGGTCCAGATCAGAAAATTTTCAATGACTTTTGTCAACTGCCTGTACTTAACGCGAAGCACCCCTTCTTTGTATTCCTTATTAGGATATAACAATGCGTATACATATTCACCTTTTAATTTTTTATGGGTAAAAGCAGGATAATACTTGCGCAGGTATTCATACAGTTTCATTAATGACTCATTCCCGCCAAAAATGGGTGACTGTACCGCCTTCGTAAGATTCTTTAGTTCAGAAAGGTGGAAGGTTTTTAATAATTCAAAACATTTTTCTCCTATCAAAATTCTATTTTTCCATTAACAATTCCCCACCTAAACACGCCCACTAACAACTGACAATGAGTAAGATAGGAGAAAACATAATACAAATGTATACTTTTTAACATTAACAGCAACAAATAATTGTCTTTAAAAATGTATCTAAATTATTTTTAATATTGTTTTTTTTCTCATTACATTTAGACTTAATATTAAACCAAATAATTGAAAACAACTTTAATTACACTCAAAACAAATGACAACAGAATTCCTCCTTTTGGGTTGCTTCTTCTCAGATTTAAACCCTGCTTAAAACAAAGGATGCTTCCAACTTTAAGCACAATTACACATCATCATATTTTGTCTCCTAATTAAGTTATTTTTAAGCTAAGCATTTTACTAAATAGGGAAGGACTGCAAACACTTGAATCACTGCGATCTAATCAAAACATCTTCAGCGTTCTTTTTGATATGTTTTGACTGTTAAACATCTATCGAGACTACACAACAGGCTATACATCAGTTTTACAATGTAATATTTGTACCTCAATCCATATGTTGCAATCCTACAATTGAACCGTAAAAAACAGTAATAATACAAAATAGTTAATAAATATTTATTTAATACTTCATAAAACCATTTCATATGATAAAAATATTGAAATATGTCATCACTTACCGACCTGTAGATGATGCAGGAAAAGTACATCTGATTTTAGAAGATGGAACAGGCGCAAATCTGCCTATTGACAGTCCTCAAGAAGCTACCTTCATTTTGGATTTACTTCGTAACGAGCAACCAGTTTACTACGACCCATTACATCAGCTCCTCTCCTCTGGAATAGAAGGAATCGGAGAAGGAGAAGAAATAGAAATCGTAAATGAATAAATCGATTCGCTAAAAAATATTAACAGTGTCGCGCTGTTATGCAAATAAAAATTTAATCACCCTTGCTAAAAAGCAAGTATTTTTTCATTCAAAAAATCAAACATAATGGAACCATTTCTCGGTCAGATTCAACCTTTTGGATTTAATTTCCCTCCTCGCGGATGGGCACTCTGCAACGGACAACTTCTTGCAATTTCATCAAATACCGCTTTATTTTCTTTATTAGGTACCACTTTTGGTGGAGACGGCCGTACTACTTTTGGCTTACCTGAACTCAGAGGACGTACAATGGTGCATGTTGGAAACGGACCCGGTCTTCCGGAAGTCAGATGGGGGCAGCGCTTTGGTAATCAAGATAATGTCTTACCTGCTCATAGTCATAATGGCGTATTTGGCCTCGGTGTAACGGAAGATGACGCAACACTAGATGAACCAAGTCCTAATGTTTCTATAGGTACGGGTGCGACTATCTTTTCAACAGGCGCCCAAAACACAACACTAAGAGGAAGCAACTTTACCACCTCTAGTACTGGTAGTGGTAGTGGTGCAAATCAAAACTATCAACCTTCTATGGGGATATATATCAGTATCGCTACTGTAGGAATATACCCCTCTCGAAATTAATAACTCTTATTTATCTGTTATACTACCAGACAAAATTTTGTCTGGTAGTTTTTATATTTATAACAAACACTAGAGATATTTCAGTGATAAATCCAGATAAATTGAGGTGCAAATTAATACCAAAAAAACATGAGTAATAAAATCAACGCTACAATAGTTCCTGAACAATGGTGGAACCAACTGGAAGCACAATGGAAAAAAGCTTTTAACGAAGCACTATTGCAAAAGGGACCAATCCTGGACATGCCAGATGAAGATGGCCTGAAATGGATTCTTGAAGGTCCTAATTTTCGTTTTGCAGGACCAGGAGCACACCATCCCAATATGAGTTTTGAACTGACCAACCTCTCTGGATTAAGTCAATTGACAGACACAGAATTGATTTCTGCCACCAATCATAAAATTGAATCGGTTAAAGAGATTGCTTCTTTGAAAAAGCTTAAACATTTGTTTTTAAATGAAAATTTGCTTGAGGATTTAACAGGAATAGAAGGAATGAAAGACTTAGAGAGTCTTTATGTCAATAAGAATAAACTGAGGTCTATCTTAATCGTTAAAGACCTTACAAACTTACAAGCCTTTTATTGCAACGACAACCCTGAACTCAATTCTTTTGATGGAATCACGGAAAAACATAGCAACAAGCTTAAGCAGTTTGTTTGTCTTCCGAATGATGCTGTACCTCAAAAAGAAATCATTCGGGTGGAGAACAAAATTGGAGTTCGCTGTATAAGGGGGTAATTCGCTTTGGCATTTTATGGCATAATATCAAACGCGCAAACTATATTATACCATTCTGTTTATGAGAAGTCTTTGAGCAGGATGGTATAGTCGTTTTATCTTAACTAAGAAGATTTATCACTACTCCATTCGATTAAACACCAACTCCCTCGAATTAATATTATCATTCATGTAAATAATTCCCTGACTCTTCGAATACTTGATTTCAAGAGGTGGATTAAAGGGTTCGTTAAAACCTGGGAAATCAGGATTGGGTTCAATTACATCATAAAACGTTTTATTGTCGATTAACAAGCTATCACTTTTAACGGCAAAAACAGGTTCTTCTGCTTGAGGTAAAAAGGCCAACAAGCCAGAAACATCCAAATAATTAATTTGCGTATTTTCAACTAGTCCATAAAGCAGGATCATCTCTTCTTCAGAATCATAAAAAGGAAGTTGTGTAACTTTTATTATAATGTCTCTAGGTAGACTCGGATTACTGAGCACTACATTAATCCATTGCGAGTTAGCCTTAAATGTAGCAAAAATTGTACTGTCCTCTTCACATCTAAATGCAGTCGTAGCTGTCAACAGGGTGTCTTTGTATTCACTAATTAAAAACTCAATTTCCTCACCACTGGAGATGTCATTGAATATAACTTTTGAAGCAGAGATATAGCTCGAAACATATGTTATAGTGGTATCGCTTAATAAGGTGTCTTCCAAAAATTGATCAGGGCAAAGGTTCTCTTTTTTCTTGCAACCTAGGGTTGTAATAACTAAAAGAAAGAGGAATGCTATTTTTTTGTGCTGTTCCATTTTTTCTAGTATTCATTTTTTATTGCTATTGCGCTTCCTTTGGCTTGAGCATTACGCCAAACAGGTATATGCAGTTTAAAATCTAATTAATCTTTAAATATCCAAATTGTCACATCAATATCATGGTAAGAATCTAAGACCTCATAGTTCGCTCCAAATTTTTCTTCACAATATTCTACCACTTTATTTTTATTCATGTATAGCAGACCATCATAGCGTTTTGGTTTCTTTTTATCTGATAAAAAATTAAACCCAAATCCAATTTCACTTCTCTTCCACATTACGTTTAGTGTCTCGTACACAAGATCAATATATTTTTTCTTATTTGGAAATAAGAACCTCCTATTAAATACTCCACTAGCGATCGAATAATGTCTTTCTTCTATGGCCTGTATCAGTGATATCTTTTTGAAATTGATTCCATCTTGTTGATTATACTTCTCTTTTGCTACAGCTATCATTTCTGAAGATAAATCGTATCCCGTGTAGCTAAATTCTTTCGTATAAAAGTTTCGTAAATAAGAGACCAAATCTCCTCCTCCACAACCGATATCATTTATTGATAAATCTTGTCTTGGTAGAAATTTTAGAAATTGTTGAAATCTTAGTTCCTGATTTTTTCGACTTGACCAATTTACTGCTTTTAATGAATTCCCATATTTGGCAGCATAACGATCATAATAGTTGGTTATTTTTTCTTTTACTCTCATTTGTTCATGTTAGAAATTATTTGCATATTAGCCATTATTTAATTCAAAAATAATCAATTATGGCAGATATTAGAATTTCAGCAAGAACTACTTTAAATGATATAGGATTAGGTTGGTTAGCCGACCTTTTATTTCCTGAAGAAGAAGAAACAAATCAGGATCAGGATCAATAAATCTAAGTCTCTTTTCGGATCGTAGCTATTTTTAGCTGAAGTTAATTTTTCAGCAAAGGGTGTTTATTGTTACAATATAATTAATGATCTAAACGGTAATGGATCATTACACACCTCTCAAAATAAAAACGGCTCTTCAGGAACATCCATTCCAAAAAAGCCATTTCCTTGTCAGAAAACCATTTCACTTATTCCCCAAAAAATGGAATCGTAAAATAAAACGAACTCCCTACTCCCACTTCAGATTCTACCCAAATCTTCCCGCCATGAAGCTCTACAATTTTCTGACAATGCGCCAACCCAATACCCGCTCCCTCATACTCCACTCGGGAGTGTAATTTTTGAAATAGAGAAAATATTTTTTCTTTGAATTGGGGTTCTATTCCTATTCCGTTGTCAGCGATACAAAACTCCCAGTGCATACTTTTCTTTTTTGCAGAGATAGAAATAACAGGACGTGTATCTTCCTTCCGAAACTTAATGGCATTGGAAACTAGATTCTGAAAAATCATACGCATTTCTACTTCATAAGCTTTTATAACGGGCAAGGGGTCAATTTCAAAAGATACTTTAGTCTCTGAGATTAACTTGTCCAGATCTTTCATCAAATCATTTATGATAGACTGGCAGTCGATGGAGGCCAAGACCGTATTTTGACCAACCCTAGAATGATCCAACAAGACATTTACAACATCTCCCATTCGACTTGCTGCTTTTGAAATAAAGTTCAAATATTTGCTAGCTTTTTCATCCAACTTGTCTATATATTTTACTTCCATCAGTTGAGCGAAACTCTTCATTGTCCGCAATGGTTCCCTTAAATCGTGCGAAGCAACATAAGCAAACTTTTCCAGCTCTTTGTTCTTAACTTCCAACTGTTGTGTTCTTAACTTTTGAACTTCCGCCTCTTTTTCTTTGGTAACATCCCAATTGGCCCCAATCATACGTATCCCCTCTCCATTTTCATCGCGTTGTACCTTTCCTAATGCTTTGATATGATGGATGGACTTATCAGGCCAAATGACTCTAAATGTTGTATCATATACAGTAGCCGTTCCCGTTACCATCAAATCAATTTCGGCCATACATTCTTCCAGATCATCAGGATGAACAATCGAACTCCAATTTTTGAAATCTTCGGAAAAGTCTGTGTCGAAAATTCCATATAACTCCTTCATCGTTTTGTCCCAAATTAATTCATCGCTTTTCATATCCCAATCAAAAATCCCCACCCTAGCTGCCTCGGTAGACAGTAACAAACGTTCTGTTGTTTCTTTCAGTTTCTGTGAAGCCAATTGAAATTCTTCCTCACTTTTTTTACGGGTTGTTATATCTTGTGAACTTCCAGTTACTCCTATGATCTCTGATGCATCATTCCTATGAGTCACAATGTGCGAATCAAGAATCACAAGTTCTCCTTTCTTATTTAAAACCTTACATTCATAATGAGACAGCGACTGACCAGAACTTAATATTTCTTCAAATGACTGCAGCGTCTTTTCAGATGAAGCAGGTGCTGCATGCTTGGTAAAATGGGTACCAATCATTTCTTCTGGTTCAAATCCAAAAATCTTTTTAGCCGCAGAATTAACGAAAGTAAAATTTCCTTGTTGATCTAACTCCCATATCAAGTCGTGAGAATTTTCTACGAGTGCACGGTATTGCATTTCGCTTTTCTGTAAAGCTACTTCAGCTTTTTTTTGTTCGGTGATGTCATTGCAGGTACCAATGATTCGTTGGAAAGCTCCGTTCTTATCTCTAAACAAAAAACCGTGGGCAGTGATATATCGGACCTCACCGTTTCGTAGGATTTTATACTCCGTTTCAAATGAATTATCTTTATTTTTTTCACTTAGTATAGAGGCATATTGTTTTTCTACTTTTATACTACAATCAGGATGAATAGATCCAAAGAAGTAATCATTTCGATTTTCAGTTGACGTTTCTTTCAGACCAAAAATCTGATGCATTCGCTTATCCCAAATCGCATCTTCGTCGGATACATGCCAATCAAAAGTACCTAAGCCTGATGCTTTTAACGCGAGATTTAATCGTTCTTCATGAAAGCATAGGTTCATTCCAAAACTTTCACAATCTATTTCATTACTCGAAACTTCAATAGCATTATTGACTAATACTTTTTGGTCCTTTCCCACCGTTTCTAGTAAATTATTTTTTTTCATGGCAACAAATTGTTATTGAATATCTTAACTGAATCTAATTAAAGCATAACTTTACACAGCTCCATCATAGCCTAAAATTTAGTACGAATTATTTGGGAAATGGTTTATTCCATCTAACAATAAATGACCAAGAACTTGTAACATTGAATAATGTTATTGATTGATGTTTTAGGTCTTACAATCTCTTTACCAAAAATAAAAATGGCTCTCTCGAAACTTAAATTCCAAAAGAGCCATTCATTTTAACAATATAAATACAACTTCTCTTTCCTACCGCTGACCTGTCATTTTTAAAACCTCTTCTAAAGCTTCCAGCTTAGCACTAAGCATACTCAAAGTAGCATCTCGTTCCGCTCCCGTTGATTTAAGGTCAGCGTTCTTTTTCTCAGAGTCGGCAAGTTTAGCTTCAAGGATTTCCACCTTTCGGGCCAGCTCTTGGGTAGCGGAGACGTTGAGGGTGTAGATTCGATCGTAGTCAATGGAATGAAAATCATCGATCGCTTTACCAAAGACAAACGTTTTTTCATTAATGTCAAAGTCAGATCCTTCTATCTCAAAAGTAGTGGCATTTAAGACCTTGCTAACCGTTAGTATTTCGTTAGTATTTTCTAAAACAAATTTCACCTGATCTCCTACCTTTAAATCGTGTGGTTTATCCAGGCCAATTTTAGTCGACTCTGTGTTTTTTTCTACGAACAGCGGAAAAGTATAAATAGAAGGTAATTCCCCGGGCCCTAAGGTGACAGCTTCTTTAAAAACATTACGAACTTGCTGGGCTATAAAACCTTTTTTTGATTCCCTCCCATGCGCCACCGTATCTACATGTTTATAGTCTGTAACTTCAAGGTTTCGAAGGGTGCTTAAATCATTCAAGCCATTACTAGGGTTTAAGTCTTTTTTTATTCTTTCATCTGAATACAAAAGGACTCCCTTTGTCATTATATCATGAGTAGTATGAAGTGAAACATGGTAAGTTCCAGCAGGTGACCAATGGTGGGAATTTCCTCTTATTGCACGATCGAATTGTTGATGACTCCCCGAATAGCTAATATATGAACCAACATTAAGACGATTTACAACATAAACATATCCATTTGATCCGTTTGCACGAAGGGTTATTTTACCATTAGGCGTTTGATTAAAAATGGATAAATCATTCTCATTCCCCCAAGGGTGTGGCTGGAAGCCAATGAAACCACTTTTTGTTGATCCTTCTCCTTCGGGATAAAAAGAAATAGCACTGGTATCTGTACCTACCAACTTTAGCATTTCTCCATTCCCAGTAATGGTAGTATTTCCGTTCATCATGGTATTTCCATCAATTGTAGCTGTGCCACTAGAAGTATTCAAGACGATGTTATTTCCCTCAATTTTCGTTGCCCCAATTGAATTTTTCAACATCAAATCATCACCATTTCCAGTATCAAAACCTAAGGTCGCAGAACCTGAATTTTTAGTAAAAATAAGCTGTGAAGTATCCACTCCTTCAATGGTCAATTGCTCATCAGCAGTTGCTTGAATTCGACCACTACTAAAAGCATAAATTTTATCAGTCCCACCTGCATCGAATGTCATTCCATCGGTGGTTGTCGTAATTACAGTTGTATTGTTAGCCTCTTCATTGGCTTCCAATCCTAAAATTCCGTTACCTCTTTGAACAGTTAGTTTATTCTGAGGATCGTCAGAACCTACACCCACATTTCCAGAGTTGGGAAAAATATTATCATTCCCAATCAATGAAAGGGCGTAAGGCGATGAAGTCAATCTTGCGCGTGGTGTCAATTCAATGCCGCCCTCCACAGACACCCCTAAAAAATAGGGTGCGTTAAATGGTACATCAAGTGCAGTTGCACCAGCCCCTAAGATTACACTATAAATTCCACCTTTGACTTCTACAGCATCAATGGTTTCTTCCCAGATGGGGTTTCCTGTATTGGGTTGTAGGTAAAGTTTGAAGGTAAGTTCAGTTTCAACATCTTCAACAGCATCTCCTTCTGCAGTACGGAGAATACCTTGGATACTTAAGTTGGAGGTTTGAGCATTAAGCTCAGAAAAGGAACAGAAAAGTAGTAGTAAAATTATTGTTTTTAGTAAGTGTTTCATATTATAATTTTAGATTGAAATTTTCAGAAATTGCAAAAGCCCTTAAGGTCAATCGCATTCCATTGAAGGCGAAAGACTATAAATTATTCAGATTTTATGATTTTAATTTTGGGGGCAGAAAAGAATTAGACTTGTTCTGCTAATGACTATAGCAGTTGCGAATACTGTTCCCAGAGGTATCCAGAATTTTGACAAAACGATACGAAAATGTTGTAAAGAGGGAAGAATTTGAGATTTCAAGTAAAAATTTGGCCGAAATAAAAGTCATCCATTGTGGAAATGTTGGTAATAAGGATATAATGTGTCGAATGGTCCATATCTTCAATCGATATAAACTTAAGCAAAAAAAAAATGATGCCTTCCGACTTTTGGGGAAAGTCAGGTTTTAATATTCAACAGTCGTTAAAATCTAATTCATTTCACGCCCTCCAAATACTGACCCGGCGTCATCCCAAACTCATCTTTAAAACATTTGAAAAAGTAATTGGGATTATTAAATCCAGTGAGGTAGGAAACATTGGTAGCATTCCGGTCTTCTTCCAATAACAATTCTTTTGCTTTGTTGAGTCGATAACTCCGGATAAAATTATTGGGTGTTGTACTCGTAAGGCCTTTCAGCTTTCGGAATAATTGACTTCGACTCAACAAAAGCGCCGCACTTAAGTCTTCTACACCGAAACGATGATTCCGGTAATTCGCTTCAAGTACCTTATAAATTTTTAACAAAAATCGATCTTGGGGATGGCTGGTGATTCCCTCTCCATTTGGGGAAGCCCCTGAACCAGATACCTGGTGGTTAAGTAAGGCCTGTAAACGGGTAACATTTACATTTAATAACTGCAACTTTTCTACAGACATTGTTTTAAAGTTCTCTCTAAGGAGTACCAGATCTTCTTCTTCTATTTCATGAGATAAAGTACTGAAAACCGTCTCTAACTTATCCTTCATATTCATTGGATTAGCGGATTGAAATCTCAGGCTACTGGCTATCCATTGGGTGCCGATAACAAGAGTGTTTTATTTAATATTGCCTAAGAATTCAGAGGACAATATACTCCGAAGGACTTCTATAAACCGTACAAAAAATTGACAAAAGGGTATAGATTTTTGACAGAAGGGGTTGGGAGTCAGGGGATTGAGAATTGAGAATTGAGAATTGAGAATTGAGAATTAAGAATTAAGAATTAAGAATTAAGAATTAAGAATTA
>CAZDTI010000199.1:0-15907 GCA_964508085.1 uncultured Saprospiraceae bacterium
TTTTTACTAGTGATTCGCATGAATCATCTTTATAGGAAAAGAATTTCTTTCGCTATTCCTTGATCACTTTTCTAGTAATTACTTCATCTTCCGTAGCAACTTGAATCATATAGATTCCAGCTGCTAAATCAGTAGGCTGAATTTGGGTACGATGCTGACCTTCGCCAAGGTTGTCTAGTTTTTGTACTTGTAGCAACTGACCATTGAGGTTAGTCAAAGTTATGATAACGTTGCTTGATTTTTTCAACTCAAAATCAATGGCGATTCGTTCAGAGAATGGATTTGGATATACATTCAAGGTGTTGATGTTCTCTTGATCACTCAGGTCCTCTGTACTAGAAACACAGGAAGTCGAAAAGAGGAAGCTTTCAGTGTACTCTCCAATGTCTTGGGGACAAACGGTACGTACTTGGAATTCATAATCCGTACAAAGCGTTAAATTGTAGGCAGTATAAGTAGGGAATTCGGTACTAAATTCTTGCCATTCGGTCTCCGCTACTTCTTTGTATCGAATGACATAACCAATGGCCAATTCGTATTGATCAATTTCCCAATTCATCTCGACAATTTGGTCGGTAACATTAGCGGTATCTAAGTTTTGAGGGAAGAGACAAGGGAAAACGGCAGGTTCAATGTTAATACAGTAATCTTCTACCTCTCCATTAAGGAATTGAACACAAGGTTCAGTTGGCTCACCACTGAAGTTGAAGTTTTGAACAATGACTCTCAATCGAGTAGCTCCAAAAACGGCCGTAAGAGGCACTGTGAAGTTTTCCGTATATGTCAAATCAGTAATGGGTGCTGCACTATTCATAATTAATTCGGAAGGGTCGTCAAAATCACCATCACCGTTAAAATCAATGTAAGCGGTATACCATTGATCATAAGCATATCCATCATTGATTGCAGTAGTCGTAATGTCATAACTAAGTCCTGGTTCTAAGTCAGTGGCATTCGTAAACCCTGTATAATCTCCATACCCTAGGTCGTTACCTGTAGTACTATTCATAGTATTCAAGGTGATATTTTCAATGTAGGCATTAAACGCGTTGGCATTTAGAATTGGACAGTACGTAAAATCTATGCAAGCGCCACAACCAAAAGTCCGGACAGCAATAATAGAACTCCAAGAAGTAGACATATCCAGACAGTTGGTTTTTATTCGGAACTGATAGTCTGTACATTCTTCTAGGTCCGTTAGTAAAAAGCTATTACCTGTAATGTCATTAATTTCAATCCAGATCGGAGATCCAGTTTCTCGATATTGAATAGAGAATGATTCCGCAATAAGACCATCTTCCCATTCAATTACCAGCGAATCACCAAGGTTTTCAACGACTGCAGTCTCCAAGGGAAGATAGCAACCTGTTCCCTCAGTAATTTCAATACAATAATCTTCTACTTCACCATTAAGAAAGATCACACAAGGTTCCGTGGGCATACCCGTAAAGTTAAAGTTCTGAACGATAACTCTCAATCGAGTAGCACCAACAACAGCTGTAGGAGGTACTGGGAAATTTTGTGTATAGCTCAAATCCACGAGTGGTTGACCACTATTCATTACCATCTCAAAAGGATCGTCAAAATCCCCATCAGCATTGAAATCAATGTAGGCAGTGTACCATTGATCGAAAGCAAATCCATTGTTAATTACAGTGGTTGCAATATTATAGCTGGCTCCTTGTTCCAAGCTGGTAACAGTAGGGCCGGTGTAGTCACCGTATCCTCCATCTAGACCTGTTGTGCTATTCATCGTGTTGAGCATTATGTTCTCGATGAAAGCATTAGTGGCGTTTGGATTTACAATTGGGCAGTACACGAAGTCTAGGCAATTTCCACAACCAAAAGTAAGAAATTCGACAACAGGACCGAAGTCTGAACTAAGGCCACCAGGGCATATGGTTTCTAGCTGAGCTTCATAAATTGTGCATCCCTGAAGATCTATGGTGACACTCGTCGTCAATGTATTAACAGTGGTCCAGGTTGCGGCACCTAATTCCCGAAATCGTATGTTATAACTTTCTGAACCCGCTACGGCTGGCCAAGAAGCAAAGGCATCCATTTCTGTGATATCTGAGATACTTAAAAGAGATTGGTTACAACCACTTCCTGCAAGTATATTTACACAATAATCTTCTATTTCCCCATCTTCGTTACCACTGTTTTCACAAGGAGGATTTGCTCCTTGGAAATCCATACGTACTCTCATAGTGGTGCTTCCCACGATGGCATCAGCGGGAACAAGGAAAGATCCTGTAACGGCTTCTTGAGTCAAACCGGAAAGAAAAACCTCTTCACCAGCGTCTTCAAAATCACCATCAGAGTTGAAGTCAATCCATACAGTGAATACTTCTTGAAAGGAACCACCAGAATAACCAGGAGTACAAGTCAAATTGGCAAATTGCCCTATAGTTATATCAGTACTACTATCGGTGAAGTCCCCGTATCCACCGTTATTTCCAGACGTATTATTGATGGATCCCATTTCGAAGCTTTCTATCCACTCGGCGTCTGAATTTCCAATTGCTTGGCAGTAGGTCAGCCCATTACAGGCGGATTGTGCTTGAGCTGGGTTAGAGAAAATAAGACTTAGAAAAGTTAAGAATAAGGTAAAATTCAATTTCATTGTGAAAACTTTTAATTGTTGAGCGTAATTGGACAGGAACTGACAGCTGCCTAACACAAATATCGCTTTATTTAATGGTGATGGAATAGTGCGCTCCAAAGGTAAATTAATGGTATCAAATCAAACAATTTTAGCTATAAAAATCAATCATTTGGCATAGGACTGTCATTAATGGTACAAATAAAAATTACGAATTGACTAACAATTTGCAGCTCGAATATTGCGATAAAGACACTATTCGTCCCTAATTATGGCGCATTTTGATAATTTGGTGTAATTTTATCGCTGATGTTTAAGTTTTGAATAACGTAAAATTACCAACACAACATAATAATCACGTTTTCAATACATTATTATCTTGGCTAAACTGCTTTAAAGAAGCAATAATAGCCAAATAAACTTAACCTTCAATTGTAATTCTAATATCCGGTTAATTATGAAACACAAACTTACCTATTTTACGCTGTTACTTGCATTTTGTTTTTCTGTGTCTCTTCAGGCACAAAAAAATCCAGACCTTCAGCAAGCAAACAAAGAATTTGACCTACATGCCTATAATCTAGCCATCAAGTCTTATCGGAAAGTCATAGATGAAGATCCAGATAATGCCATTGCTTATGCAGGTATAGGGGATTGCTACCGATTGCTTGGCCGAATGACAGAATCTGCTGACTGGTATAAAAAAGCACTACAATTAACAGATGTAGATCCTTCAGTCTTGTTTAACTATGGCAAAACTTTGATGAGCTTGGGGGAGTATGAACGAGCTTCTGAGTGGTTTCTTACTTATGCAGAGGGCCAACCACTATATGGAAAGCACTATGCGGAAAGTAGCGAATTTGCCATGTCTTTACGTGGAATGCCAGGTATTTACCGAGTAAAGAAGGAATTTATAAACACTGACGCTAGTGATTTCGGTCCTGCTTTCTTCAAAGGGAATGTTGTCTACTCTTCTGCTCGTACAGATTTGGTTCGACAAATGGAGAAGGATCGTAATAATTGGGACGGGGCTGCCAAAAACCAGTTGTTCATTAGCGGTTTGGATGACAAAGGTTATTTAACTAAACCTGTCTTTTTACAAAACGATTTGCAGAATGCATATAATCAAGGATTAATTTCTTATTCCCGTGATGGCAAATGGTTGGCTTTCACCAAAAATAATTTTGTAAATGGTACTCGTCAAATTCCAGCAGCAGGTTTGGAAGGAAGTATTTTCATAGCTGCTGCAAAAGAAGATGGTAGCTGGGATGAAGCTTTGGCTTTCCCTCATAATGGAAGTGGATATTCCTCCGTTTACCCACACTTTTCGGCTGACGGCCAAAAACTATATTTCTCCTCTAATCGTCCAGATGGTTTTGGTGGCTTCGATATTTATGTGTCTTACCGAATTGGTTCTACATGGACCAGCCCTGAAAACTTAGGCCCTGTGGTCAATTCAGTCGGGAATGAAATAAGTCCATATATGGATAATGACATCCTATATTTTTCTTCTGACTGGCATCACGGTTTAGGCGGCATGGATATATTTAAAGCAGTGACGGAGGATGGCCTTTGGAGTAAGGTATTTCATTTAGGGAATGCCGTTAATTCTCCTTCTGACGATTACAGCTTGATTATAGATGCAAAAGCGAATAAAGGATATTTTGTTTCTAATAGGAAAGGAGGAGCAGGAAATGAAGACATTTACAGCATCAGCAAGCTGTCAGAAGATGCGACAATTTCTGTCTTGGATAAGGAATCAGGTAAAGCATTGGCCGGAGCCAACCTTGACTTCTCTGCTTGCGGGTCTAAAATATTTCCAACAAATGAATTTGGAAAATATCGCTTCCAGATTTTTGATGGCTTGGTTTGCGATGTCATTGTTAGTTTAGACGGTTACAAGATTGCAGTTGTAAAAATAGAAGAAGGCAATTCTAACGGCAATTCATACACGGTAGCGATGGAAGTGGCGCCAAACTTATTTTCTGGTTTGCTTTTCAACAGTAGAGATAACCGACCGGTAGGAGATGTTGTCATTACCGCTCAGGCAAAAGGAAGTGAGGATAAATTACGAACTACTAGCTCCTCTAATGGGAGCTACCAAATTGATTTACAGGAGAATACAGACTATATTATTCGTTACTCTAAAGTTGGTTATCTTGATATGCACCAAAAAATAACAACTAGTGAGACTATAGAAAAGGATATTCTTGGTGTCTTGATGCTAAACGCTTCTACCACCAATTTGGAAGGGAAGCCAGAGGTAATTACTGCCGGTCCTCCTAAAAATAACAATGGAAATGCAGTAGAAAACTCAGGAAATGCAAACCCAACAGAAGCGAGTGGTAGCTTGGCTAACAATAGTGATTCAGAGACGACCAAAGAAGATCCAGATACAAGCGAAGAACCAGGAGCTGCTGTTGATATTTTTAATCCAAATCCAGCAGGAAAGAGTTCTGGTAACACATCTTCTACGAACTCAGCTAATGGCGAACCAAGTGTTGAAGTGGTCGCGCAAGAAGGTTATGCTGTTCAAGTTGCAGCTTTAGGGCTGAAAGAAAAAGTAGTGAATGATAAATACATCGCTTTGAGTGGAATTGGAAATTTATATAGTCGTCCACACAAAGGAATGAAAAAAGTTCGAGTAGGAATTTACCGGACAAAATCAGAAGCAGCCATTGCTCGAAAGAGTATTGTTGCTAAAGGTTTTTCTTCTGCCTTTGTAGTTAATGAAGTTGTAATTGATGAAAAAGAAATTGAGGTGTTTGATGCTGCTCCAACTTTAGAAGCAGCATCGGCTCCAGAACAAGAAGAAACGACAAGTAAAACCATGGAGGAAAAGAAGCCGCCTTTGGAAAATTCATCAAGCACTGCCTCTATTTTTATGGTTCGTTTAGCTACTTATGGTAAACCTGAGTTTTTTGACGACTCTGCCGTTAAGAAAATTGGGAAAGTTGAACAACGTTTAAAAGGAGATATGACGATTATGTTATTAAGCGGTTTTCCAACACTACAAGCTGCTAGAAATGCTTCAAAAGAGGCGGCGAAGCAAGGATTTAAAGGAGCCCATGTTGTAATGGAAGAGAATGGAAAGTTGATTAAGATTTAGCTCCTCGACTAGTCAACCTTCCTTCACTCCGAATGGCAGAGAACATTATAAAAGGCCTTCTACAGCAAAATGTAGAAGGCCTTTTTCGTATACTTTCAAACAACCTATCAAAAATAAGCCATTCTAAATTCTAAATTTCATTATTGCTTGACCACTCTTCTAACTCTTGTCCCCTTAGCAGTAGTCAATGCAATAAAGTAAACTCCTTGACTTACTTGCTCCAATCCTTTAATTTCTACTGTTTGTGCACCGGCGCTCAAGTCATAATCGGTACTTGCTATTTGCTGACCAGTAGCAGAATAAACTGCTATTGTCATCGAAGTATTTTCTACTAGATTAAACCGGCTGGTAATGATCTCCGTAAAAGGGTTTGGTGAAAGACTTAGGGCTTCTACACCATTTTCAACCTCGCTAATAGCCACCGTACAAACCGTAGTAAAATTTTTACTGCTTGACCAAATACTTGTTGCATTATCACAAACCGTTTGAACCTGGTATTCATAATCTGTACAATCTAGTAAGCTGGTTAAGTTTAAGCTATTGGTCGCAGAGGCTAAAATTGTCCAAGTACTTGAAGGTTCATCTCTGTATCTAATATCATAAGAAATAGCGCCTGCTGCTGCTGCCCAACTAAGCTCTGCGGAATTGGTCGTAATTGCAGTTGTACTTAAGTTAACAGGAACATCACAAATAGACGAGCCGTCTACGATGGTTACACAATAATCCGCAGTTTCTCCGAATTCAAATACATCACAGGATTCAACTTCAGCGTTAAATCTCATGACTACACGAAGTCGCGTTATACCCGTTAAAGCATTTCCAGGTATTTGAATATTGCCCATAAGCGTTGTTTGTGTTACATCACCAGCATCATATGCTAATTCAGTCCCTTCTTCAAAAGTGCCATTTTGATTGTAATCAATGTATACCTTGAAGTATTCACTATATACCTGACCTCCATAACCAGGGGAAAGTGTAACGTCATAAGCAGTCCCAATTTCTAAGGTAGTCGTGTTTGAAGTACCAGTATAATCAGAGTAGCCTGAAGCAGGCATGTTCGGTGTTTGGTTGTTAATGTTCCCTAAAACAAATTCTCCAATCCATTCATCTTCTACACTATTTCCACCAGAATTACAATAGGTGTTATCCGAACAAGCGCCACAACCAAAAGTGCTAAAAATCACAGATTCACTAAAATCAGTAGTTATGTTGGCACAAACCATTTGGATTTGAATTTCATATACAGAACATTCCATTAGTGATGTTAGTGCAAAAGTGTTTTCCGTCAAATTCATCTCAGTCCAAGTCATAGCTCCTTGAATTCTCCAACGTAGGTTATAACTTTGTGCTGCAAAAATAGAAGACCAATCAGCCATTGCAGTAGTAGCGGCTATGTCTGAAATAGTTAAGTCAGCTGGCACTTCACAACAACCTTCGGTGTCAAAGAAAGTACTAGAGGAATAACCACTTTCTTCATCGGTACAGAAAGCAGCGATCTGCATTTCGTATTGAGTACAAGCTGTCAAACCTTCAAGAGCGTAAGGCATTGTTGCTCCAACAACTTCTATCCAGTCAGTAGCTCCTGCTTCTCTATATCGAAGATTATTGGTTTGAACGTCAGAAGGGTTGAACCAAGTCAAGTTAACCGATATATCAAGAATATCAGTTAATTGAATTCCAGATGGAGGTGGGCAAGGACCACAGTTGTCCATAATGATCTGAACCGAATTAAAAGCATTCACACGACCATACACTACATCGCCGTCAAGGTTTCCAACGATTTCTGCACCTTCGAATAAAGCATCTCTTACCTGTTCTGCTGCTGCTTGTGGGTCAGCCATGGCTAAAGAAGCTAAGTTGCTACATTGTGCGGAGTACATTAAAGCAATTACCCCAGCAGTCAAAGGTGAAGCGAAAGAAGTTCCTGAAGTAGTTTGATATAGTCCTCCTTGTCGGGTGGTATAAATATCGTCTCCTGGTGCACCTACGTCAATAGTTGTCGCCCCATATGCAGAGAAGGTTCTATTGTCCTCATTATCGGTTGCTGTTACGGCCACCATAAACTCAGAAGCACAAGCAGTAGGAAGGTCGCCTTCAATGTCAATATCTACGTTGTTATTTGCGGTAGCTCCACAGCTTAGAATTCCAGCTTCTCCCAATGTGTCATAGAAACCACACCATAAAGGAGCGTCAGCAGGGTCACCGCCATCAATTCCCCAGGAAGAGTTAGTCGCTACTACGAAAGAGCCCTCAGCACCATTAGAATTGGTGTATCTTTCTCTTTGATCTAAAGCATAAGAATAGAATTCGATAACCTGATCTTCTTGAGCACCAGATCGTCTGATATTCATAATTTTTACAGACCAGTTGATTCCAGTTCCTTGGTTGCCATCATTACCAACGGCACCGATCATTCCAGCAACGTTGACTCCATGACTCCCTCCATCAACATTATTACTATTGGCACCGAAATTCCAGCCATAAACATCATCAACATAGCCATTCATATCATCATCTATTCCGTTATCCGCAATTTCGTGAACGTTGATCCAGTTGTTGTCAATCAAGTCAGGATGATCGAGGTCACCACCGTCATCAAAAACAGCGACAACAATGTCATCTCCATTAGAAGTTTGTCCACCAGTGGTAATATCCCAAGCTAAATCTGCATCAACATCGGCATCATTAGGATTGATCCACTGCCATTGGTCATCGATTAATGGATCATTTGGTACTGTTTGTCTTTGGGTTAAAAGATGATTGACTTGGACAATTAGTACATCATTGTGTTGAGAAAGTTGTCTTCTAACTTCAAATTCATCTACAGCGATATGGTCGAATTGTAATTTGTAGATATTAAGTTGTTTAGAAATTTTCCGGATGATTCTAAGTTGTGTAGCTACTCCATCTATTCGCTTCAAATCCTTTTCTAATTGTTTAACATCAGTATCTGCTTTGAGTTGAACAAGCGCTTCGTTGAGCACGTGATCTAGGTTTTGGGCAGTCAAGGTGCTTTGGTTTATTAACAAAAGGCACAGTGCAAAGCCGAAAAGTAAGTTGAATTTCTTCATTGTAGAGTTGAATTTTAGTTGAAGTTGGTTTAAACTTCTAAGTGATCAGGCAGTTTAGGAATGTAGAATCAATAAATAGACGTAATATTCTTCCATCATCCCTCATTAATACTAAGTAATAAAAGATATTTCTCTGAAAGACTTTTTCTAAAGGAAAAGAAAAATCATAGAGAAAATATATAAATATGTTGCGAAAATAAGAAATCACGCTAAAAACGAGCCGAATGATTGACTTTGATGACTAAAGGAAGACAATACCGGCCAAGTAAAAACTTAAGATTGCTTTATTTAGGACACATTACTACCTCAATCGCAACCTCAACTTCAACTTCAACCTGTCCGCATATCGGCGGATTCCCTTATTACGCGAGACTATGGTCAAAATGTCTATAAGAAGATTTCAATGATTTACGCTCGGCTAGCGAATTGAGCGCATTGAGGTTGAGGTTGCATTTGAGGTTGAGGTTGAAAAAGGGCTTCGCGCTATTGCCACTTTTTCTTTGGCTTATAAAATTAAAGAAGATGTTTGGTCATTTCAATAAAAATTCTGTTTTTTGAGCCATGAATCAAAAGGTATATTCGGACTCTTTTAAGGTATTTCTGGGGCTTTGTTCTTTGTTGATATTGGGTAATCTTTTTTTAGGAAATGATTATGCAACGGTGTGGAATGGTACAGAAGCGGCTATGTTTCTCACTGCTCAAAATGGATCAGCAGCTACCCCAGTTTCTTTTATTGGACAGCTGATATACGATTTAAAGGGGCTTAGTGCTTTTACGATGCGATTACCTTCCGTTCTCTTTTTACTATTTTCAGGGCTTGTCTTCTATAAGTATGGGAAAAAAATCTTTGGGCGCGATGCTGTAGTACTAACAATGTTAGTGGCTGCTAGTTCATTTTTACTGATTACGCTAGCTAAAATTGGAGGGGGTGACTTGTATTTGCTATTTGCGCAGGTGGGGCATTTGATATTTACAATATTGTTTGTCAAACAACCCAAATCCAAATGGCGGAATACAAGTTATGTGTTTCTGGCTTTGGGGATGTTGATTCATCCGCTGTCTATGGGGAATTGGGGATTGGCTTTTGCTACAATCCTGGGCATTCGGCATTCAAAAAAAGAAAACGTAAAAACATTGTTTCTGCCAATTGGTCTGGCCTTAATCCTCATACCGATGGTAGGTAGTTTCTTTTTAGGAGCTTGGGACTTTTCTGAATTTAGTCTTTCTTATGGCCAATGGTCCGTGTCCAGTGTTTTCGGTTTGGTACTTTTAGGGATGTTACCCTGGTTAGGATTCTTGCCCGCGGCAATTGTAGATTTGTTTAAAAAGTTTCAAAATGGAGAGGAACTGGCTATTATTATATTTGCTTGGTTGGGGGCTGCTATCGTGAGTCAATCGCTTAGTTTGGTTATTGTCCTGTCTTTCATGATTACGAAACAGATTTGGGTTTTATTCCATTCTGGCTATCCTTACTTACGATTGGTGAAGGGCTTTGCTTTGCTGAATTTGATCGCTACTTTTTGTTTGGTTTTTATGACCTTGCTTGGGGGAATCAGTTGGGTTGGGGTAGAAGGTTATCGACCTTTGCTTGGACTGAGTGCTGTTTATTGGATGCTGAGTTTGTTCGGTGTGTTGGGGCTTTTTATGAAAGATAGAAGAGTTGTGATAGGCGGCGCGACTTTTTCAGGTTTAATGGTCATGATGATTTTTTGGTTGGCGGTATATCCACTTTGGGATGCATATCGCAAGCTCCCAGGGCAAGTAGTGAAAACGGCTGCAGCTAAAAATTCTTCAGGAATTGAAAAATTGACGTTATATCCGGCGGACTGGATGTCTGATAACTTTAGGGTTTATGCGCAGGAAGAATTCACCAAAATAGAAATGCTAGCTGATAGCACCGATTTTAAAACACAATTGAAACGTCCGGACCACCAAGTCTTTGTTTTTGATAACAAGGTACTTACGGAAGTAGACTCGATGGATTTAAAGGGAGGTGAATATTTTGAAGTGAAAGGAGGTTGGGGGAGAATGGGGAGTGGGGGATACGTAATAGGACAAGGTAGAGGGAATTAAGAGTTGTGTTTAGATTAATTGTTTAGCTTTAAAAAATAGGAAGCCACGCTGCCCCCAGCTCTATCTGGCAGCTAGACAGGCCCTAAAGGGGAGCTTCCACCTGCTTTTCGAACCATTAAATTTTACTCGAAAAAATTGTCTTTGTTTCTCCCAAATGTTTTGTTCATTAATGTCAATCAATTGTTTTTAGAATAGACTTTATATGAGCAAAAGTAATTACTATACAAGAGCTTGATTTCTCTACTAATATCCAACTGAACCAGCAGGTATGCTGATGCCTGCTCCTTTAAAGATTGAGGACTAACGGAGGGCCCTCTTATTTGGTAAAGGACGAGAACAAAGCAACAAAAAGGAACGATCTACACGTTAGAAAACATCATATACAGCAAGAAAACTAAAGCTATGGTAACTCCAGCAACGATCATTGTAATCTTTCGAGCGGCTTCTTTATCTCTGGTCTCTAAATTTCTTTTACTTTTTGATTTTCCTTTAATAGACATAATTGAATAAGTTTGGTTTGAAATAACGTTTTCGTGAAACTTAAATCATCGCGAAAAGATCCGTTTTATCGTTGCTAATCTACCAAATCCTGCTTAAAAATCAAAAATTTTGCTCATAATATTCCACAATTCGATCATCCACCATAATGTCTCTCGGAGTCAATTTATTCTTTAAAACGACTCCTTCCAGTGTTCGACAACGGCTTAGAGCCACGTAGGTTTGCCCATGCTCAAAAGCCCCTTTAGCTCCCATGTTGATGATGATTTTATCAAAGGTTTTTCCTTGGCTTTTGTGGATGGTAATTGCCCAGGCCAGCTTCAGAGGATACTGTGTAAAGGTTCCAACCACATTCGAGTCAATTTTAGAAATATCGTCTTCTTGAGTTTTGTATTTCAAAATCTCCCATTCCAATTTTTCTACGTTGATCAACTTCGTAGTTCCGTCGTCATTTTGTAAAGCTACCTTAATGCTATCCTCCGTCAGCTCCATGATTTTTCCGATGGAACCATTCACAAATTTCTTCTGCGGATCATTTTTTACAAACATCACCTGTGCACCCAATCGCAATTCCAAATCCAACTCGGTCGGAAATAACCTTGGATTGAAGTCACCAGTGACCGAAGCTCGATAACTAAAGATGTCCGTATGCAATCGCGCCAATTGCTTCCGATTTATTTCATCGACAACCTTGTTGCGTGCAGATAATGTTATGTAATAGTCTTCCGCCTCGAATTCTTCAAAGTAGCGTTCGTTCAAATCATCTAGATCATCATAGTCTACCTGGTTCAATCGGACAGAGTCCAATAGGCGAATAAAATTCCGGGAGCTTTGTCGATAAGTAGTTCGTAATTCTATCTTCTCCATTTCAAAATCATCTTCTACAAATACTTTAGCAGAAAAGAAATATGGACTGTCGTAGTAATCTCTGAATAGACGATGCTCTTCTTGAGTGGCTACCACTGGAGGTAACTGAAACAAATCACCAAAGAAAACGACCTGTACACCACCAAAGGGTTGATTGATGTGCCGATTCAATCGTAAAAAATAATCAATGTTGTCCAGCATATCTGCTCGTACCATCGAGATTTCATCAATGATCAATACCTGCAATTTTTCAAACATCTTTCGATAACGTCTTCGTCGGATGTCTGACTTTTGCAGCGGTTTCCCTGGAAAACCAAAGAAGGAGTGAATGGTTTGACCTTTAACATTAAGTGCGGCCACTCCAGTCGGAGCAAGCACTACAGCCCGCTTCTGCGTTGTATCTCTGAAGAGCTGGAGTAAAGTTGATTTACCCGTTCCGGCCCGGCCTGTGATGAAGGCAGATTGGTTAGTTTTCTCCAGAAGATCCAAAGTGTATCTGTATTCTTTGCTGAGATGTATAGGTTCCTTTTCGATCATAGATGTCCCTGCTTGTTTTTTTGATTTTGTAGAAGGGTAAAAGTAGGTAAAATTAAACAAAATCGTCCTTCTGTGCTGTGCGACATTTTCACATTAAATTAACCTTATTTTCATAAAAATGCAGCGAATATTCGTAATTTTGCACCGTAAAAGCAAAACGTTACTCCTTCTCAATTTTTTATTCATTGATTAAATACTACCAGATATGAAAAAAACTTTACTTTTCTTCGGCCTTGCTTTATGTGCCAACCTACTCAGCGCTCAATGCGATGATTTGTTCTTCTCAGAATATGTAGAAGGTTATGCCAACAATAAAGCTTTAGAGATCTACAACCCAACGGGAGCTGCTATTAACTTGTCAGGTTATTCTTTGGTTCGTTTTAGTAATGGATCTCCGACTGCGAATGATCAAAAGATTATTCAGTTACCAGATGAAATGATTCCATCTAATGGAACCTATGTGATCGTGGTTGACCTTACGGACGTTGCTGATTTTGATTCGCAATTTGACAAACCAGCGTGGAATGGATACAATGTAGTGGATACCATTTTTGATTCTGTTACAAACTTACCGGTATTGGATGATGATGGAAATGTACTTATAGGACCACAGTACAATGCTAATGGTTCTGCTATTTTCGGAACAGAATATAATGAAAAATATGATTTGCAGTGCAAAGCGAACCTTTTCCTTTGTCCAGATTATGATACCAACAACACGATGTATTTTAATGGAAACGATGCAGTGGCCTTGATTAAAGGAACAGACTCTTCTACGGGGTATGTTGATGTGATTGGAGTTATTGGTGAAAACCCGGAAGATTCAGGAAATGATGCTTGGGTAAATGCAGACGGTGGTTGGGTGACAAAAGACAAAACACTTGTTCGTAATGCAGATGTCGCTACAGGACGAAATGCTCCAGGAGATATTTTTGAGCAATCGGGAGGAACATTTTTGGGAGAAGGGTGGACAATTTACCCCAAAAACTCTTTCCAATACTTAAGAACGCACAACAGTACTTGCAACAATGATACAAAGCCAGATGAGATTTCTTGTAGTACTTTTGTAGGAACAAATGATTTCAATACTGTAGAATTTACTCTTTTCCCAAATCCAACAAGTGGTTTGGTAAACATTGAAACGGAAGAAAACATCAGCGCGATTAGCGTGTTCAATTTTATGGGGCAGCAAATGTTTGCAGCAAAATATAACAATAAAAATACAACGATGAATATTGACCTTAGTGATTTTGCTACGGGAATGTATCTTGTTGACATTACTTTTGAAGGAGACAAGCGTTCTATTCAGAAGTTGATGATAGATTAAGATTATAAAAAATGAAGATTCTCTTTTTGCGCTTCATTTTATAGGTGAAATTCGTCCGGCGGCTTCAAGGCCGTCGGGCGAATTCTATTTCTCAAATTCTTTCAAATTTTTCACCTCGATCAATTCAAAATATTTTCCTCCCAACGAGGCTCTTCTCCTCACAAAATAAAATGCAACACATGAAAAAATTGCTTTCTACTTTTATTCTGATTTCTTTTTTTACGCTTAGCACAATGGCGCAAAATTCAATGATTTCCGGAGTAGTAACTGACACGGATACAGGTGAACCCTTGATTGGTGCAGCGGTATTTACCGAAGGCTCTACTGGAACCGTGACTGATTTTGTGGGAGCTTATAACCTATTGTTAAAAAATGGAAAACACACTTTGAAAATTTCCTATGTAAGCTATGAATCTAAAGAAATTGAAATCGATCTCCAAGGAGAACAGATTTTGGATATCAAATTAAGTGGAGAGAATCTACTTAATGAAGTCGTTGTCACTGCTGACATTGCGATAGAACGAGAGACGCCTGTTGCGTTTACCAATATTCCTACTAAGAAATTAGAAGAGGAATTGGGAGCACAGGATATTCCAATGATTTTGAACTCCACACCAGGTGCTTATGCCACAGAATCAGGAGGTGGAGATGGAGATGCACGTATTTCAATTAGAGGATTCAATCAACGTAATGTTGCTGTTATGTTGGATGGAATTCCTGTAAATGATATGGAAAACGGTCGAGTGTTTTGGTCGAATTGGTTTGGTTTGGATTTGGTAACTCAGACGATGCAAGTGCAACGAGGACTTGGTGCGTCTAAATTGTCCACCCCTTCGATTGGAGGAACCATTAATATATTGACTAAAGGAATTGATGCGAAACGCGGACTCAAATTTAAACAAGAGGTTGGAAACAATGGATACACTCGTAGTACCATTGGTTTAACTTCTGGTCGCTTGAAAAATGGATTTGGCGTTTCAGCTGCGGCCTCATATAAACAAGGTGATGGTTGGGTAGATGGAAACTTTACCCGAGGTTTCTTTTACTATTTGCGAATTGACAAACAGTTTGGGAACCACATGATAAGCCTCTCTGGTTTCGGTGCGCCACAAGAACATGGTCAGCGACCATTTACGCAAGAGATAGGAACTATTGATTCTATATATGCAGTGGAACAAGGAGTTCCAGATTCTGTTTTTTCAGAATTAACTTTCGTAAATAATGGACGAAGATATAATGAATTCTGGGGGTACAAAGATGGAGAGCTCTTTAACACCAGGAAAAATTTTTATCATAAGCCTCAGATTAGTTTAAGACACAGTTGGCAGGTAAATCAAAGGATATTTTGGTCGAATGTAGCTTACCTTTCAATAGGGAAAGGTGGGGGTACTGCCGACGAAGGTGCTGGCTTCAATCGAACAGAAACTGGTGAGCTAGATGTCGACGAAGTGATTTTGAGGAACATGCCCGTACCTATGACTGCTAACTCTTTAGGAAAGTCTAGTACCATACTTCGTGCCAGTAATAATGAACATTTTTGGTATGGAGTGCTTTCTACTATTAATTACCAAATTACGCCAGAGTTGATGTTTTCTGGTGGAGTTGATGCACGATATTACAGAGGAGATCACTATAGGTCCGTTTATGATTTATTGGGTGGAAACTACTTCGTAAATACGGAGAATAACTACCGCATTGCACCAAAGAGTCAAATCGTTGAAGGAGATAAGTTTGCCTATGATAACAGTGGATTTGTTAAATGGGGAGGTGTATTTGGATTGTTAGAATATAAAAAAGATAGGTTGTCTATTTTTGCAAAT
>CAZDTI010000200.1:0-15853 GCA_964508085.1 uncultured Saprospiraceae bacterium
CCTCATAATTTAAACCTTCCAATAATGCTAAAATTAAAAATGCAACTTGTTGCACTGGCCATGCTATGCCTTTGTCAAGGCATACTTGCACAAAACGATTACACCCAAAATTTACGCGGCGTAGTGTTAGATAAAGACGCGAAGACTCCTCTGATAGGAGCCACCATCTCCGTAACGACGCTTGAACCGATCAAAGGAGCAAGCACAGACCTTGAAGGAAATTTTCGTTTAGAAAATATACCAATAGGTCGACATAATATCCAGGTTCAATATGTAGGTTATGAACCCGTGTTTTTAAACAGTTTACTTTTGAAAACTGGAAAAGAATTGGTGCTAACTATTGAGCTGGTAGAATCTGCTACCAATTTGGAAGAGATCGTTGTTTCTTCTAAAAGTCAATTGAACAAAGCTAAGCCTTTGAATGAAATGGCAGTGGTTAGTGCCCGTAGCTTTTCCGTAGAAGAGACGAGTAGATATGCCTCTGCACTATTTGATCCTTCGCGAATGGCGCAGAATTATGCGGGAGTAACGATAGGAGCAGGAGAGGATTTATTCAATGAAATTGTAATCAGAGGAAATTCACCATCCGGAGTTATGTGGCGATTGGAAGGCATTCAAATTCCGAATCCAAATCACTTTGGTGGAATGGGAAATTCTGGAGGAGCCATAAGTATGCTCAGTAGTAGCACGTTGTCTAATTCTGATTTTTATACAGGAGCATTTCCTTCAGAATTCGGGAATGCCCTTTCAGGAGTGTTTGATTTGAAAATGAGAAACGGGAATAATGAAAAACGAGAGTATGCCTTTATGTTCGGTGCACTAGGAATTGAACTAGCAGCAGAAGGACCATTAAATAAAAAATCAAAAGCCTCTTATCTGATCAATTATCGCTACTCCACTTTAGCGGCTATGGTGCAGTTGGGGATAAGTCCAACAGGCGATGTACTTCCTGCTTATCAGGACCTTTCGTTCAATGTCAATGTTCCAACAGATAATGCCGGTGTTTTTAAATTGTTTGGCTTAGGAGGAACAAATACCGCTTCCTTTTCCCCTGAAGCAGATTCCTTAAAATGGGAGAGTAGTGATGATAAATATGGATTTTCTGAGACGCAAGATATGGGAACAATAGGCTTGTCACATCGACTATTACTCCCTAAGAATGCTTATCTGAAAACGGTGGCTGTTGCTTCTTATGAAAGGACCAAAGAGGATGAATATTTTTTGAATAAAGACGAGGGGTACAAAAAGCAAGTGGAATATGCAGATCAACCAAGTATCACAACTTATCGATTAAACTCAACCTACACCCGAAAGTTGAATGCCAAAAATACCATTCAGTTTGGTGGGGTATTAAGTTATCAAAATTTTGATGTTTTTATTGACGAATTAGACGAAGAACAAAACGGGTTGGTACGTTTATTTGAGAACGATGGAAATTCTTCTTTGATCCAGGGATTCGGACATTGGAAGCATCGATTCAACGATAAGCTGACGCTAAATTCAGGGCTCCACTATACTCAAATGACTTTAAATAATAAATTTTCTATTGAGCCTAGAGCGGCGATTTCCTGGAAAGTGGATAACAAACAAACCCTCTCAGCTGCTGTTGGTTTGTACTCTAAACAAGAACATTTGGCGATCTACCTTTTTGACGGGATGACTCCAAGTGGTAGAAAAATTGAAAGTAAAAAATACCTTGGCCTAACAAAGTCCTTACATGCAGTACTAGGCTATGACTTTATCTTCAATTCTAAATTGCGATTAAAAACAGAACTGTACTATCAATATCTTTATGATGTACCTGTTTCTACAGACATCACTTCCACTTATTCCATATTAAATGCCTTCGATATATGGGAGGTTATTGGTTTAGAATCCGCAACGAATAAAGGAACAGGGCAGAACATGGGATTGGATTTAACGATGGAAAGATTCTTTTCAAATGACTACTATTTCATGGTTACAGGATCCTTGTACGATTCTAAATATACTGCTGCTGATGGCAAAACATACAACACAAGGTTTAATGGTAATTTCCAATTGAATACGCTTGGAGGCAAAGAATGGAAGGTCGGAAAACGCAAAAAGAACATATTCGGAATCAATGGAAAGTTTGTTATTTCTGGAGGGGTAAGATATACTCCGGTCGACCTGCCAGCTTCTATCTTAGCAGAGGATGAAATTTTAGATTACTCAAAAAACTATCAATCTAAAACGCCAACCTATTATCGATTTGACTTAGGGCTGAGCTATAAAATAAATAGAAAAAGACTAACGCATACTATTTTGTTAGATATCCAAAATGTAACGAATCGGGAGAATCTTGCTTATCTGGAGTTTAATGATGAAGATTTGGAACTGGAGCAGTTAACTCAATCTGGGCTATTTCCAACATTTAATTATCGAATAGAGTTTTAAGGGGTTATATATAGAGTGTTCAATTAAAGAGTGTCAACGAGTAGATTTTTCTTTAGGGGTTAAGGGTCTCTAGAGGAAGGACACTCTTGATTGAACAGCCCTGTTATATTCATACAGGCAATTTAGAAGGCTCAGAAATAATTTATTTCTGGGCCTTTCTTTGTTTTTGTTCCTCAGACGAATAATACACTCCTTCAAACGAATACTCTCTCAAACGACACATATACTAATGACCATTCCGAAGATCTCCAGTTTTATGCTAATTTTAGCCTGAAAACGGAATAGAAAGACAAGAAAGGAGTTTCTGATACTAAGCGCTAATGTCGCATCGTTTACTCAAAATATCAAAATACGCTGATACCAATGACCACACCAGATCAACCAACACCTGAACCATTCACACCTGAAAATAAGCCAACCTTTGCAGAAAAGGCGAAATTCATTGCTAATGAAAAATGGATTGGCCTCAAATTGTGGTGGGCCGCTTATACGGAAGATAAATCCAGAGCCGGAATCTTTCTCCGTATGGCCGGCTTAGCTTTTGGGAGTATGTTTCTTCTGATTTTCGCCTTCGTGCTCATGGTTCGGTTTGGTGCTTTTGGAAAATTACCCAACAAAAAAGAGTTAGTCAATATCCGAAATGACAATGCCTCCGAAGTCTATTCCTCCGATGGCGTTCTCCTCGGAAAATACTATACACAAAACAGAACCAATGTCGGCTTTGATGAAATCTCACCTGACCTTATCAATGCATTAATCGCAACAGAAGATGCCCGCTTCTTTGAACACCAGGGAGTAGATCTTCGTGCGTTAATGAGAGTGCTATTTAAAACTATATTACTGCAAAACGATTCTGGAGGAGGAGGGAGTACCATTAGTCAGCAGTTGGTTAAAAATTTATACGCGAGAGAAAAACATTGGCCGGTCACCATGTTGGTCAATAAAGTCAAAGAAATGTTTGTAGCAAGACGTCTGGAAAGGGTATATTCAAAAAACGAACTAGTAGGAGTCTATCTAAATACCGTTCCTTTTGGTTCCAATATTTTTGGTGTAGAGGTAGCGGCACGTCAGTTTTTTAATACTTCTGCAAAAGACATTAAAACAGAGCAGGCAGCCGTCTTGGTTGGAATGCTAAAAGCAAATACCTATTACAATCCTGTTCGAAATCCGGAGAATGCAAAGAAGCGCCGAAATACGGTTTTGAACCAAATGAAGAAATATAAATATCTCGATAAGGTTGCCTGCGATTCTTTAAAGCAATTAGACATAGAGGTAGAATACAATCGTGAACGTCACTATGATGGGCAAGCAACTTACTTTCGCGAACACCTTCGTCAAGAGTTAAAAGAAATATTGAAAGATTATAAAAAAGCAGATGGCAGTGATTACAACTTGTACACAGACGGAATTAAAATTTATACAACAATAGATTCCCGGATGCAAGCTTACGCTGAAAAAGCAGTGACAACACATCTCAAAAACCTACAAAAGTCTTTCGATAAGCATTGGAAAGGAAAAAAGGTTTGGGGTGGTAAAAAAGTACTGGATCGAGAAATGAAAAAATCGGATCGATATAAAAAGTTGCTGGCAAAAGGTTTGGATGATGCGGCAATCCGAAAAGACTTTGACCGAAAGCAGAAGATGACGATCTTCACATGGGAAGGAGAGGAAACCCGGGAGCTTAGCCCAATGGATTCTATTAAATATTACTTCGCAATGCTCAACGCTGGATTCATGGCGATGAACCCTTCCAACGGAGATGTCAAGGCCTGGGTCGGTGGTTCCAATAACAAATATTTTCAGTACGATCACGTCAAAGCCACACGTCAGGTCGGTTCTATATTTAAACCCATCGTTTATGCGAAAGCGCTACAAAACGGATATTTCCCTTGCGATTATTTTGACAACCGTCTGGTAACTTACACAGAGTACGATGATTGGACGCCGCAGAATTCAAATGGTAAATACGGAGGGCTCTATTCAATGGCTGGTGCATTGAGCAATTCCGTAAATTCCGTTGCTGTGGATTTAATCATGCGCTCTGGTTACGAAGACGTACAAGAATTAGCCAAAGAGATGGGGATCAAAAGAAAGATACCAGATGCGCCAGCGATAGCCTTGGGTGCTGCAGATTTATCACTCATGGATATGATACAAGTCTATGGTACTTTTGCGAATAGAGGAAAGCACGTCAAACCACGCTACCTCACCAAGATTGCAGATGATGAAGGAACGCTAATCGTAGAATTTGAACAAGAATCACCAGTAGAAGTCTTATCAGAAGATTATGCAGATGTGATGACCAAAATGATGGAAATGGTCGTAGATAGTGGCACCGCTAGAAGACTTCGTTTTTTATACAAATTCGAAAACGACATTGCTGGGAAAACAGGAACAACTCAATCTCATTCTGATGGTTGGTTTATGGGCTTTACGCCAAATATGGTTGCAGGCGCTTGGGTAGGCGGAGAGTATCCGCAAGTCCGTTTCCGAAGCATAAGAGAAGGCCAGGGGGCTAATACCGCTCTTCCAATTTGGGCTATTTTTATGAAAGAAGTGTATAAAGACAAGGCATTTAAGGCCATGCAATATGCTAATTTCAAAGAACCGAGTTTAGCACTGATGGAATCCATTTCTTGTGCGCCATATGTGAAGGAGTTACCTGTAGAAGAAGTGGAGGAAGAGATAGACCAAGGCGGTATCAATGCGCAAATTGACGACTTACTAGATGCACTGAAAAACCCTAAAATGAGAAAGAAAGAAGATCGGGTAAATAAAAGTCCAGAGCAGGTTCGTCGAGAAAAAGCAGAAGCACGTCGCAAACGTTCAGAAGAGATCAGGAAGAAGAATGAACGGACTAAGAAAAAGAAGCAAAAAAAGAAAAAAAGGAAGAAGTTTTGGGATAAGGTTTTTGACCGAAATGGGTAAGAGCTAGTATTATTCTAAAATAGAAAGGTCAGTGATCTGTGGTTCGATAAGTTATCGGGTCATTGCTTACTGACCTTTCTTCGTTTTAGCGTTATCCCCAATGAAAAGAAAACCAATATGGTGTGGCTAAACTAATCAATCCAATCCTCGTATATCAACTAGTTGATTTGATCGAAAGACTACCAATAAGTCCAACATCATACATTTCACAGGTAAAAAAACTAGCAAACTAAAAGCTCCTTCACTACCTTTACGTTTCGTAAGTGAAAACGACCATTTAAAACCACCAGACCAACATAAAAATGTCGACAACAGCAACCTCTGTCATCAAATATAAGCGCGGGAAGATCAGTGATAAAGTCCTGAAAGAACTATATATCAACCTCTTGCGCCCACGTCTCGTAGAAGAAAAAATGTTAATTCTGCTCCGTCAAGGTCGAATCAGTAAATGGTTCTCCGGCATAGGGCAAGAAGCCATCTCTGTAGGAGCGACTTCGGTCATGCAGGATCACGAAATCATTTTCCCCATGCACCGTAACCTCGGTGTTTTTACCACTCGAAAAGTGCCACTCGAACGCCTCTTTTGTCAATGGCAGGGAAAAGCAGCTGGCTTTACAAAAGGAAGAGACCGCTCTTTTCATTTTGGAACTTTAGATTATAACATCGTTGGAATGATTTCTCATCTAGGGCCACAATTGTCATTGGCAGGTGGAGTAGGAATGGCGCATCAGTTGAAAAGGGAAGCTGGAGTATCTCTGGCGTTTACTGGAGAAGGAGGAACCAGCGAAGGAGAATTCCATGAAGCATTAAATGTAGCTTCCGTTTGGCAATTGCCGGTTATTTTTATGATCGAAAATAATGGATACGGATTGTCCACTCCAACTTCTCAACAATACAATTGCAAAGATCTTGCGGATAGAGCTAAAGGCTATGGTATGAAGTCTTATATCCTTGACGGAAACAATGTACTAGAAGTTTATAGTACATTGAAAAGAATAGCCGCACAAATCCGTAAAAATCCAGAACCGGTTTTGATAGAGTGTAAAACTTTCAGAATGCGTGGGCATGAGGAAGCCTCCGGGACAAAGTACGTTCCTAAAGAATTGATGGAAGAATGGGCGGCCAAGGATCCATTGCTGAACTACGAACAATATCTGCTTTCGCAAAAGCTATTGACAGAAACGGAGATAACAGAGTTACGTGCGAATATCAAAAAAGAAATCAATGATGGGTTAGAAATTGCTTTCGCAGAACCAGTCATCAGTAGCACGCCAGCTCAGGAATTGGCGGATGTATTTGCGCCATACACCCAAGAGGTGGTAGCTCCTTCTAATGATTCTGTTACAGAAAAACGATTTGTAGATTCCATTAAAGATGGATTGCATGCTGCTATGACAAAGCATGATAATCTAGTTTTGATGGGGCAAGATATTGCAGATTATGGTGGCGTCTTTAAAATTACAGATGGTTTTCTTGATGAATTTGGTCGCGGTAGAGTTAGGAACACGCCCATTTGCGAAAGCGTAATAGTTGGTGTCGGTTTAGGATTGAGTTTGAAAGGGTATAAGTCGATGGTCGAAATGCAGTTTGCTGATTTTGTGACTTGTGCGTTTACACAAATAATAAACAATCTGGCCAAAGTGCATTATCGTTGGGGAACCAATGCGGATGTTGTTATTCGGATGCCTTCCGGAGGTGGGGTAGGAGCAGGTCCTTTTCATTCTCAAACAAATGAAGCTTGGTTTGCACATACTCCAGGTTTGAAAGTCGTTTATCCTTCTAACCCATATGATGCAAAAGGATTGTTATTGGCGAGTTTTGAAGATCCGAATCCAGTATTGTTTTTTGAACATAAAGCCTTGTACCGAAGTCTCTCTGCCGAAATTCCAGATGATTATTATACGGTTGAAATTGGAAAAGCAAAGACGGTTAGAGCAGGAAGCCAACTTTCCATTATCACTTATGGAATGGGCGTACACTGGGCGACAGAAGCTGCAGCCAATATGAACCTCGATGCAGAAATTATTGACCTACGATCTTTAGTGCCACTAGACTACAATGCAATTGAAACAACGGTGAAAAAAACAAACCGGGTATTGGTCTTACATGAAGATAGTTTGTACGGCGGCTTAGGGGGCGAGATTTCTGCCTACATTTCTGAGCATTTATTTGAGCATTTAGATGCACCTGTTTTGAGAGTTGGATCAATGGATACGCCGATTCCATTTTCTGTAGAATTGGAAAAAAATTATTTACCAAAGGAAAGGTTAGTAGAGCAGTTACGACGTTTGGCAAAGTATTAATGTTGAAAAGAAAATTTGTACTTTCATTTAGCTGTTTCCGAATACCAAATCATTTCGTAATTTTGCAGCCCATTTGGAGTAAAAACGAAAATTAACATAGCGTAGAGGAAGCTTTTAGCTATTGCTAAACGATTAAATAGGTAGAAGACTAATTGAAATAAAACAAAAATAAAAATAAATGAAATTAGATGAATTTGTAGCCGTTAGTGGATTGCCAGGTGTTTTCAAAATGGTAGCCAATCGAAGTAACGGATTGATTGTAGAGAATATAGAAACCGGTAAGCGGAAGTTTGCACCTACTCGTAGACATCAGTTTACACCATTGGCTTCTATTGGTATTTATACCGACGGCCCAGAAGATACACTGGAACTGAAGGAAGTCTTTCGATCTATGTTGGAAAAGATAACTTCTAATCCTCCCGTTTCACACAACTCGGATGGAAAAACATTGGCGGAATACTTTCGAGCAGTAATGCCAGATTACGACGAAGACAGAGTCAGTATTGGAGACATTAAGAAGGTAGTGAAATGGTTTTCTTTTTTGAACGCAAAGGGACTTTTGTCTTTAGAAGAGGAGGCAGAGGATGAAGTTGTAGAGAATAAAGAAGCTGCAGAGACAGAAGAAAAGGAATAACCTAACTAAATTACAAGGGGCAGATAAAACACTTAAAAGTGCTGCAAAATGTAGGAAGTACGCCTATTTTTTGTAGCACTTTTTTATTTACAACCAGTGCTAAATTTGTTATAAATGTTGATAAGTATGTGGAAAAGTGTGTTTTGTACTAGTGTTGATACTGGATTTCTTACATTTTGTGAAATAAGACTCTGTATATAGTTCGTTTTTCGAAATTAATATTATTTTTATCATGATAGAATTTTATTTTTTAACAAAACCTAGCTTATATTATGAAGAATGTAAAAATGGATCTAGCCCAACTTAGCCAAGCCGCTAAGACGTTAGACAACAAAGCACTGTCCTCTGTTAAAGGAGGGGCAGCAGATCCCCCTCCATTCGGAGGAAGAAGAAAAGATCCACCTCCGTTCGGAGGCTAAGATCTTCAGGTTTTAGGACTGTAAAAATATAGTCCCCCCGAGCAGCGCTACGAATTAATAAGGAGCTATTCCTTACCTTTCGTGGCGCTGTTCTATTTTAAAGTACTTACTAGCTAAATAATAACCTTGTGAAAAAAATATTACTCCTCATTACGCTGCATTTAATAGCTTGTCAACTCATTGCTCAACCATTTAATATAACCTCTTACGATGTCCAAATTAAGGTGAATAAAGACGCCAGCTTCGACGTAACGGAAACCATAAATGTCAATTTCAATGAAAAACGAAGAGGTATCTTTCGGGATATTCCTTACCGTTATATGGTTGATGGGGAGGAACGAAAAGTGAATATACAGCAGGTGAATATTGCTGGGTTTAAACATAAAACAACTCGAAAAAATGGAAATGTCAATATTCGAATTGGTGATGCAAATAAATATTTGACCGGACCGCAGCGATATGTCATTCAATATCAGGTAGAAGGTGCATTCCACTGGTTGGATACACACACTGAGTTTTATTGGAATCTAATTGGGAAAGATTGGGAAGTGCCTATCCCTGAAGTAGGTTATGCGGTAGATTTTCCAGATGAGCTTTCGCTAACGGAAAATGATTATCGCCTCTTTACATCAGGAGGGGTAAACGAGAAAGGTGTAAAGCACAGTGATCATACTATTTATGGGAAAACCTTAAGTACACTCGAACCAGGTGAGCCTTTGACGATAGCCGTGAAATTACCACTAGATTTAATTGTCAAACCAGTACCTCCCGCTCCCATTCCTCTCCGAAAAGAATTATTGGCCATCCCTGCTATGTTATTAGCCTTTCTTTCTGGATTGTGGTATCGGATAGGAAGAAGAGAGACGGTAGCACCCGCTGAGATCGAACAATTATATCCACCAGATGACTACAGCCCTGCGGTCTTAGGACTGTTGCATGACAATACCGTTCATAATAGAGATGTTATTGCACTTCTACCTTGGTGGGCTTCTCAAGGTTACATTAAGATGGCGAGCATTGGTTCTAAAGGAGTAAGCGGTCTGAACCTACGTTTGGAGAAAATTAAAAACCTGCCAGAAGATGCCCCGAAGTCTCAGCGCTATTTTTATGATTCGATCTTTAAAGAAAATGACCTTGTCTTTTTAAGCGATTTTAATAATGTCTTTTATTCCGATATGACAGCGACTAAAAAATTAGTCAAAAGTGATTTCAAATTGATGGGGCTCTATGACAAAAAATCCAGGAATATATTTCATAAGGGTTTAATGATCTTGGTTGGGATATTATGTATTGCTTTGGCGATTGTATTCTTTGCTGCTTTTCAACAGGTGATTGCTGGATTCTCCTTGATTGTGGTCGGTATAATTGCCTTCGTTTTTCATTTTTTAAATCCGAAGCTTAGTGAAGAAGCGCGTTATCTGAAAAGTCAATTACTGCGTTTTCACCAATTTCTAAAAAATCCAAATTCGGATAAAGTGGCTGCTTTGATAAAAGAAGACGCTTTGTATTTTGAAAAGATGTTTCCCTATGCAGTTGCCTTTGGCTTTGATCAGCAATGGGTCAAACAATTTGACAACTTAACTGCAGCGCCTACTTGGTATGATTACGATGATGGAGTCTATAACAACAATAATACATTCTCGAATACAACACCAACTTTTCAGCAATTTAGCGAAAGTTTCCAACCGCAGGAAATAGCACAGGTGTTCACTAGTTATCCTGTGCCTGAAGGCGGTTCTTCTTCGGGTGGCTCTGGCCATTCCTCTGGTGGAGGCTTTAGTGGCGGAAGTGCAGGTGGTGGATTTGGCGGGGGAGGTGGCGGAAGTTGGTAGCTTGTATCCTTTTGGAAATGGTTCGTTATGGGTAGACTAGATAGAATCGTATTGCCTCCTTTATCTTCTATAGCCAAAAACTAAAACGATGAAAAATTTCCACTCCGCCTTTTACAGTTTTTCAATACTAGCCCTTTTCTTAGGGGTATTATTTACCAGTCAATATCAGGAAGGCCCTATTGCCAGCATCGGAACTCTTAGCGGAGGAGAAGTAGACGCGACCACTTTTCAGGAGTTCAAAGGAATGAATGCAACAAAAGGAGCAGAGGTATGTAAGGTCGTAAGTTATGAAATGGTTTGGGTAGCTAAGAAGCAAGATCCCGTAATGTCTATTAATTACAATGCGAATTTTAATACAAAGAGCTTGAACTTGGCAGCTAAAGCGGAATCAAAGACTATTTATTATTTTGACAATATTAGGGTGAAATGTGCCGGTGATGCCGAAGAACGAAAGGTAAATAGCTTGGTTTTTAAGATAAACTAAAGACCATTCAGAGCGAGACAAATGCTTGAATTATCTTGTGTTTTAGACTAATGGCATATTTTATTAATAAGTTATCAACATTCTGTTAGTACTTTTTGCTATAAATGTCCTTTTGAACTGTTATTTTTGCCCATTCTAAAGCTTGGAAAGCCATGATTCTCAAAGAGATAGCGTTTCCAGGGATGAGGAAATAAATAAGGTGCTTACATGGCGTAATAAATTTTTCTTTGTACGAGGCGGATTTTTAGAAGAATAGCGAGCTATTTGAGGGAAATTCAACGAAATAGAAAGGAAAATTTATAGCGAAGTGAGTACATTATTTTTTGCGAACTCCCGTAAGTTCAAAATGAATGCATAAAATAACGACATGAAATTTAGTGTACCCTCTTCTACCTTATTGAAGCAGTTACAAATTGCTTCCGGAGCGATTGGTTCCAACCCGGTATTGCCAATTCTGGAAGATTTCTTATTTACCATCGATGGCCGAAATTTAACCATCGCCGCTACAGATTTAGAAACGTCCATCATCACTACTCTGGAAGTAAACGCGGATACCAACGGTAAAGTAGCCATCCCTGCAAAAATATTATTAGACACCTTGAAAGAGTTGCCGGCACAGCCTGTTACCTTCAAAGTAAATATGGAAAACTACGGCATCGAAATTACCTCTTCTTATGGTAAGTATCGATTAGCTGGAGAGAATGGAGATGATTTTCCAAATATACCAGAACCGGATTCAGTGGATACCGTGAAAGTTCCAAATACAGTGTTGACACAGGCCATCAGTAAAACACTTTTTGCGACAAGCAACGATGAATTACGCCCTGCGATGACTGGAGTCTTCTTACAAGTAGATTTCAATAAATTGACTTTCGTAGCCACCGACGCGCACAAACTGGTTAAGTACTCTTTCAATAATGTATCTAGTGAGGTTTCGACCTCCTTCATCATTCCAAAGAAAGCCCTCAACTTATTAAAAGGAGCAATTTCTTCTGATGGAGAGGCAACGCTTGCATTCAACAAAGCCAACGCTTTCTTTTCTTTTGACAACGTTCAAATGATCTGTCGATTAATAGATGCTCGTTATCCAGATTACAACGCAGTCATTCCTGTTGACAATCCAAACCTGTTGACGCTTTCGCGGAAGGACTTCCAAAACTCTTTGAAGCGTATCGCCATTTATGCAAATAAAACAACCAATCAGGTTATTCTAAATATCAACGACAGCAGCCTGACCATCTCTGCACAAGATCTTGACTTTTCAAATGAAGCTACAGAGCAAATGAACTGTACTTATGATGGAGATCAACTCACTATTGGTTTTAACGCCAAGTTCTTAATTGAAATGCTAAATGTGTTGGAAAGTGAAGAAGTAAAAATCGAGCTGTCTTCTCCAACTAGAGCTGGTATCTTATTGCCAACCGAAAACGAAGAAGGCGAAGAAATTTTGATGCTGGTAATGCCAGTAATGTTAAGTAACTAGGCAATCGATTTGCGGATCGACCGTAAGTTTAATTCACACAGAAGCTTGCCTTGAGCTTTTCAAAAGGGCCACAGAGAACACAGCGATATTATTTATCGCACTAGCTCTGTGGCCTTTGTGATTATAAGTCCGTAAAAGTTTGCTAAAGATTATGTTGTCGGTCTTGTAGAAGGAAACAAAGTTTTGCTACGATGTAGTTTCTTTGTGTCCTATGTAAAATTTACTGAAAGTAAATTACTATGTGAACTTTTACGTTAGAAGGCTTTGTGTCCTATGTGGCTATGTGTTTAAAATCCGCATTAACAGAGCTACGCATCTTGTAAAATTATTTGTGTATTTATCAGGTGCTTGACAGGTTGGTCACAACAAGCGCTTTTTATCAGTAGGATGAAGTTCTAAATTCTTTTTTCGATGAAAAATATTTTCCTGTTACTCTGTTGCTTTCTCCTTACATTCGTGAATTGCTCTTCCGATAAAAAAGATTTACCAAACACCCCCGAAAAAGTAGCTCGTCAATGGCAAAGTTGGATAGACAACAACCAATTCCAAAAAGCGCGCGAAATCAGCACCACAAATGCTATTGACTGGATTAATTGGGCAGAAGAAACGATTAAAACAAACGGAGAAGAACATGAAGTTTTGCCTCCCGCGATTTTCATTTCTATGAAATGTGAGGAGCATAATAATAAAGCGATCTGTGGTTATGTGATGGATGATGAAGGTTTTGAATATCGCGATAGTTTCTATTTAGAAAAAATAAAAGGACAATGGTTAGTGGACATCCCCGCGGAAGATTTGATAGAAGAAGATGGATTGGAAGAACTTTTTGAGGTGATAAAGGAATCTACAACTACAGAATAAATACATCAAAAACACTCTTCCTATGAAAAAAGGACTCTTCTTTGGTTCCTTCAATCCCATCCATATTGGGCATATGATCATTGGCAATTACATGGCTTCTCAAACCGATTTGGACGAAGTATGGCTAGTCGTTACCCCTCAAAACCCACTGAAGCAAAAAGCTAGTTTGGCAAAAGACTACGACCGCCTTCACCTGGCACACCTCGCGATCGGAGACAATCAAAACATCCGTCCTTCTAATGTAGAATTTGATTTACCCAAACCTTCTTACACGATAGATACACTAACCTACCTTTCTGAAAGGTATCCAAAAGATAAGTTCGTCCTCATTATGGGAGGGGATAATTTGGCTACTTTACACAAGTGGAAAAACTACGAAATTATTCTCCGCGATTATGAAATATATGTTTACCAACGGCCAGGATATGATTTAGGGGATTTAGAAAAACATCCAAGTGTAAAACTTTTCGATGCTCCGCAGATGCACATTTCCGCGAGCTATATTCGTAAGTGTTTGAAGGAAGGTCATTCGATTCAGTATTTGGTCAGAGATGAGGTGTACGAGTATATAGAATCAACAAACCTTTATCGTTGATATTCCATTGTTAGGCATTTTACTTCGCGCAAAGGTCCTTGGGTAAAGCCTACTTACACTCCCATTGACTCTGTATTTTCAACGGCCTCTTTATGATGATAAAATAATAGCTAAACCAATAAATATGCAAACCAAATTAACGAAACTCATTGGTCTTGTCTTTCTTGCAACAGTGTTATTACATTGTGCCCAACCCAACGCAGAAAAAGAAAGAGTAGCGCTTGCTGATCTGATTATCCTCAACGGAAATGTCACTACAATGGATGAAGCGCAGCCCAAAGCGCAAGCCCTCGCCATTAAAGATCACCGCATCCTAAAGGTAGGTAGCAACGAGGAAGTCCAATCGCTCTCCGGAGAAAAAACAAAGACCATAGATGCAAAAGGAAATTTTGTAATGCCCGGATTCATAGAAGGCCACGGCCACTACGTAGGTTTAGGCGAAAGCATGATAAACCTCAATTTATTACAAACCAAAAACTGGCAAGAAATACTAGACAAAGTCGCTGAAAAAGCAAAGACTGCAAAGCCCGGAGAATGGATTATGGGCAGAGGCTGGCATCAAGAAAAATGGGATCAGCCATTAGACAAACAAATAGAAGGCTATCCCCTGCATGACGAGTTAAGTGCGCTTACACCAAACAATCCAGTACTGCTTTCACATGCCAGCGGTCATGCCTCCTTCGCCAATGCAAAAGCCATGGAAATGGTCGGCATCAATAAAGAAAGCCCAGACCCCAGTGGCGGTACCATCATCCGAGACCAACGAGGAAATCCAATCGGCGTCTTTGAAGAACGAGCAGAAGATGCACTTTGGGCCGCTTGGCAAGAGTTTTATAACAAACTATCTCCGGAAGAACAAAAAGCACATTGGTTAGAAAAAATCAGAGCCGCAGAAAAGGAATGTCTAGCAAAAGGAATTACTTCTTTTCAGGATGCTGGTCTGCATTACCAAGATTTAGAATGGCTCAAAGAATTGGCAGAAGCCGGAGAGCTAAACGTCCGTCTCTGGGTGATGATACGCCACAGTTACGAAGTCATGAAAGATAGATTGGAAGGATTTCCCTGGTTGAATTTAGGCGATCATTTCCTTTCGGTAAAAGCGATTAAAACAGAAGTAGATGGCGCACTTGGCTCCCGCGGCGCTTGGTTGTTGGAAGACTATCACGACAAACCCGGTCACCACGGACATAATACGACAACCATCGAAGAGGTGGAAAACATTGCGACTTTAGCGAACAAATACAACCTCCAACTTTGTGTACACGCCATCGGTGACCGTGCCAACCGCGAAGTCCTCGACATCTTCGAAAAAAACTTCAAAGCAAAACCCGAAAAGAAAGACTGGCGCTGGCGAATCGAACACGCGCAACACCTGAACCCAGAAGACATTCCTCGTTTTAAAGAACTAAATGTCATTGCCTCCATGCAAGGGATTCACTGCACTTCAGATGCACCTTTTGTAGTCGAACGACTGGGTGAAGAACGAGCTAGAGATGGAGCCTACGCTTGGCGTGCTTTATTGGATAAAGGAGTGGTCATTGCGAATGGAACCGATGCACCTGTAGAAGATGTGAGTCCGATAGCTTCTTTTTATGCCTCGGTTACCCGAAAGCGAGCGGACAGTGGAATGGAATTTTTTACGGAGCAGGCGATGACTCGTCAGGAAGCTTTGTACTCTTATACTTTGGGAAATGCTTACGCAGGTTTTGAAGAAACGGAAAAGGGGGCCTTGGAAGCTGGGAAGTTGGGAGATGTAGTGATTTTATCTGAAGATCTATTGACTTGCGAGGATGAGAAAATATTGGGGGCGGAAGTGCTTTGGACAATTGTTGGAGGGGAGGTGAAAGTGGGGGAGTAGTTCGATGAATTCATTGGCTCATTCGTTTGTAAGAGCGG
>CAZDTI010000201.1:0-15843 GCA_964508085.1 uncultured Saprospiraceae bacterium
GATTTGTAGAAGGGATTATTGCCTATTATAAATATCAGTAATGTAAAGGAAAGAGAGTGGGAAGGTTGTATAGCTATAGCTGGTGAATGAGCCTGTAGTGCGTATAGGTTTTTAGCTTGTATATGAAATCGGGAAATGCTTTTTTGAAAAAAAAGTGTTAATTTTTTTTGAAAATTTCATGACGTCTATATTTTTGCAGTGTAAACATTAATTAGCCAACTTCGCATTTTGATATGAATATTTCTATTGAAAACCTCACCAAGACCTATGGGGTGCAAAAAGCGGTGGATCAGATTTCTTTTGAAGTAAGAAAAGGAGAAATTTTGGGTTTCCTTGGGCCAAACGGTGCCGGTAAGACCACTACAATGAAAATGATCACCACTTACCTGATGCCAAATTCAGGAGACATTTTAGTAGGTGGAAAAAATGTTCAGACAGAAGGTGCTGCCATCCGAAAACTTATCGGGTACCTGCCAGAGCACAATCCACTTTATCTCGACATGCCGGTTATGGATTATTTGGAATACTGTGCATTATTGCAAGAGGTTCCTAAAAATCAGATTCCAGACCGGATTCGAAAAATGATTGTTCTATGCGGTCTTGACCTAGAGAAACATAAGAAAATCAATGAGTTGTCTAAAGGATATCGGCAACGAGTAGGCTTGGCGCAAGCCATGATTCATGATCCGGAAATCCTTATTCTGGATGAGCCGACTACTGGTTTGGATCCCAACCAAATAGTAGAAATAAGAAAATTAATCAAAGAAATTGGTAAGGAAAAAACGGTTATTCTCAGTACACACATTCTGCCGGAAGTAGAAGCAACTTGTGATCGAATTTTGATTATTAACAGAGGGCAGATTGTAGCGGACGGTACGGCGGAGTCTTTGCGAAAACAATCGCAAGGAAAAGAATTGTTAACAGCCACGATAGAAGATGGAATGGCCGAAGAGATAACAGTAGCTTTAAATGATATTCACTCTGTAGAATCTGTAAAAGAACTTGGAGAAAATCGTTTTGAAATTGTAAGTCTGCAAGACCTTAGTTCGAAGCGGGAGGTTTTCAAGTGCTGTGTTAAAAATAATTGGATGCTGACAGGCTTGGTTGCTTCCGAAAAGAAACTCGAAGATATTTTTAGAAACCTAACACTAAACTAACAAATGAACGCTGTTTGGATTATTGCAAAAAGAGAACTAGATGCTTTTTTTGACTCACTCACCGCTTACATCCTACTCATCCTATTTTTGGGTCTAAGTGGCTTCTTTACTTGGATTGCAGTTGGAGATATATTTTTTGTCAAACAGGCCAGCCTACGGATATTTTTTCAAATTGCTTATTGGTCTTTATTCTTGTTTATTCCTGCTATTACCATGCGGATGATTGCGGAAGAACGAAAGTCTGGAACGATTGAACTATTGATGACCAAATCTATTAGCAATCGACAGATAGCACTAGGGAAATTTTTAGGAGGTTTGTTATTAATTTGCATTGCACTGGCTTTCACTTTTCCTTATGTGGTTACGGTAGCAAAGATTGGAAATCTAGATGACGGAGCGGTAATCTGCGGATACTTAGCCCTATTTTTAATGAGTGCAGCTTATGTAGGTATCGGATTGTTTGCGAGTAGCTTGACAGATAATCAAATTGTAGCCTTCTTGTTGGCCCTTTCTATCGGTATACTTTTTCACTGGCTGTTTGGTGTTATCGCACACACCAGTACAGGCTTTGTTAGTCAGGTTTTTAATGGACTTGATATGAGTACTCATTTCGGGAGTATGTCTAGAGGCGTTATTGATATAAAAGATGTGGCTTACTTCCTTTCTTTAGCTTTTTCCGGAGTATTCCTTTCGGAAATATTAATGGATAAACATAATATTCAAAAATAATGAAATCATCAAAGTTAGTATTCTCGGCTGCGCTGATACTGGCTCTTGTGGTCATGGTCAACTTATTGTTATCTCAATTTTCTTTGCGTTTCGACCTGACCGAAGATAAACAGTATACACTTAGTAAAGCGACCAAAGATATTTTAAGTGAGTTGTCGGAACCCGTAACGGTGAAGGCTTATTTCTCAGAAGGCTTGAAACCCGAAATTGCAAAAACACAAATCGATTTTCGAGAGATGCTCCAAGAGTATGCAGAGCTTTCCAACGGAATGTTGGTCTACGAATTTTTAGACCCCAATGAAAGCGATGAAATTATGCAAGAGGCTCTGCAATCGCAGATACAGCCAGTAACAATAAGTGTACGTGAAAAGAATGAATCTTCTCAACAACAAGCTTTCATGGGGGCCGCCATACAAATGGGAGAAGAAAATGAAGTCATTCCATTTATTCAGCCGGGGGCTCCTATTGAATATGCATTGACCTCTAATATTAAAAAATTGTCTGTTTTGGATAAGCCAGCAATCGGTTTGATTCAGGGACATGGCGAACCATCTGTTGGAGAGATGATGCAAGTTCAAAATAGTTTGTCGATTTTATATCAGTTTGAACCTGTAACAATTGGTAACGATGCCATTCCAGGTAAATACCAAACGCTGGCTTTGGTCCGACCACAGGATTCGATTCCTCCTTACCAATTACAGCAACTAGATGCTTTTCTCTCAAGAGGAGGTAAGCTTTTTGTTGGCATCAATCGAGTAAATGGAGACCTGTCTACGTCGCAAGGCTCTGAGATAACAACAGGTTTAGAAGGTTGGCTACAAGAAAAAGGAATTACAGTCAGTAATAACTTTATAGTAGATGCCAGTTGTGGTTCCGTTTCTGTACGTCAGCAAAGAGGTTTTTTTCAGATGATGAACCAGATTAAATTTCCCTATCTGCCGATTATTCAAAAATTTGGTGATCATCCGATAACAAAAGGCTTAGAAGCAGTGGTAATGCAATTTGCCAGCGAGCTAAAATTTACAGGAGACAGCAGTCTGGCCTTTACACCCATTGCTTTTACCTCTGCCAAATCGGGTACAGCATCCGCACCTTTATTTTTTGATGTTCAGAAAAAGTGGACAGATGGGGAGTTGCCTCGAAATAGTATTCCTGTAGCAGGAGTGTTAGAAGGGAATATTTCGGGTAGCCAGTATTCCAAATTAGTAGTAGTTAGTGATGGTGACTTTGCGGTTAATGGTTCGCAACAACAATTCCAACAGCAACAACCGGATAACATTAGTTTGATGGTGAATAGCATCGACTGGCTTTCCGATGACACCGGCTTGATAGATTTGCGAACCAAGGGAGTGGCTTCCAGGCCAATTAAGCAAATGGAAGAAAGCGAGCAAAATACTTTACGATATCTGAATTTTTTATTGCCGCTAGTGCTGGTATTAATCTATGGCTTCTTTAGAATGCAGCGGAAGAAGAGCCTTCGAATAAAGCGGATGGGAGAGCGGTATGCGTAGAAGGCGGAGGAATTATAAAAACAATCTATCATGTTAAAAGATAACAAGAAACTCTTACTTGCTCTAGCTATTGTCGGTGGCCTATTTTTTATTACCCGTTGGATGAAGGCCGATAAGAATGTACGAAATTTTAAAACAGTACTCTTTACCCTAGATACGGCGAAAGTTGCTAGCTTTAGTTTGTTTCCAAAAGCAGAAAATCATCAGGAAATAAAATTTACGAAAGGAAATGACAAATGGGTAGTTTCAAAGAATAACATTTCTTCTACAATGCCTACCGCTCATGTGTCGAATCTCCTTAGCTCACTCTTGACGGTCAAACCTAAACGGCTGGCTGCTCGTGGCAAGGATAAGTGGGCGCAATATGAAGTCAGCGATTCCTTAGGCACACGATTGTTGGTTAAAGACGGCAGCGATAAAACCTTAGTGGACTTGATGATCGGGAAATTTTCCTACAAGCAAGCACCGGCGCAAGCCAATTTTGGTGGACAAAATAATGTAAGCGGCCTTACCTATGTTCGAAATTCAGGAGAAGAAGAAACCTATGCTACAGAAGGGTTTTTAACAATGACTTTCAATCGGAATTTCGACTCTTTTCGTGACAAACGACTGGTAGTTTGTACTCCAGAAAACGTACGAAACCTGCGATTTAAGTCTCCTCTGGGAAATTTTGATTTGACTAAACAAGGAAACGATTGGATGCATGCTGGAGTGAAAGCAGATTCGGCTACCGTGGCGAATTATGTCAATCAGTTGAGAAATATCAGTGCCTCTAAGATAGACGATACTTTTTCCGTCCCAGAAACGAGTGATTACAATTGGGTTATTTCTGGCGATAATATGGAGGAAATAAAGATTGATGGATATGCAGTGAATGGGCTGTTTAAACTGCAAAGTTCTTTAAACCCGAATGTGATTTTTGAGAGTGACTCTTCTGGAGTGTTTTCTAAGCTGATGAAGTATGAGATGGATTTTATGGTAGGAGAGTAGATGTCAGACGGCTGATAGTAGAGGCTCCTCTACTGTTCACGATTTATGCTATAATACATCAACTCCTCCTCATCATCAGGCAGGTTGACCATTTTTTGAAAAGTCAGCCCCAGTTTTTCAATCAGTTTTTGCGACGCTATGTTCTCCCTAATGGTGATGGCTCCGATTTTTGTGATCCCGAATTCATTAAAAGCAGCTTCTTTAATTTTGGCGGCACTTTCATAACCGTAACCTTTACCCTCATATTCTGGTAGAAAGGCAAAGCCAATGTCAACACCTTCCAGTCCGTCTCTGTCGTAGAGTCCACAAGAGCCTATTGTCACACCATCTGATTTTCTAATAACAAAGTAATTTCCAAAACCCAGGCGCTCTAGCTGTGGGAGCATTTTGTCTTTGATATATTGCTCCGCATCTGCTATGGATTTGACGTTTCGATCACCGATGTTCTTTAACCACTTAGGGGTGTTTAACAACTTAAGTACAAAAGGGGCATCCTGTAAAGTGCTAGGGCGAAGGAAGAGTCTTTCTGTTTCGAAGGATTTGTAATTGCTCATTTTGTGGGTGTTATCTTGAGAAAATTTTCGTAAATATACCATTTCCAAATGATAAGGAATAAAGGTGGACTAAAAGGAGAGGCGAGAAAAGAATCACTGCACTTTGTTTGTTATCTTAGTGGTTTATAACTATTTTAGAAGAGTCTGGTTATTTTTAAATCTAATAGTCTATATGAAGTAAATCATTTGGCCAAAAATATGGATTCTGGAGCGCCTTAGATTGGGGAATAGAACCCCTCAAAGATTTGAAAGGAAATAAAACAGATCGGTCAATTATAACGACAACGGCTTTAAATGCCAACCAATTTGTACCTGCTACTCAGCTGGAAATTTTGGCAGAAAGTACGGGCTTGGAATACATCAGAGTGCAGTTTGACCTGCCTTCGAATTTGACCAAGATGGATGATTGTGGCAAGGTGGATGAATTGGCAAAGTACGTCGAGCATAGCTTTAAAGCTGGGGAGGGAAAGGAAATACTCGACAAGGTGGTAGAGGCAATTCGGTTTAATTTGTAACGATAAAAATATAAATGATGGTATAAAAAGAATGTCCAAATGCAGTGAAACTTATATTTAGGGGAATGGAATCTTTTTGTAAAAGTAAGAGGGCTAAAATAATGAAATTTAAATAGAGATAAAATGAATTTTTTCAAACGACTTTTTTCATCAGCAAAAAAATCAAAAGAACCGATAGCGTCAATTGTTGAAAAAGAGCCTAAAAATAAAACTGAAAATTATATTAATCTCGCAGTAGCTTTATTAGAAAATAATTATCCCGAAATAATTGAAAAATATATTGAAAAACTAAATCAATTTAATACAAACCCTGAATTAATATTTGACGGAGATGAATATTACTATGATACTAAAACAACAAAATTCCAAGCCTATAGAGGAGAAGCTAAGGAAATAAAAGAAAATATTGAATGGTTTTTATTGATCGATACATTTCAATTCAATAAAATTATTTGGGAGCTAGATTGGAAATCAGAACATAAGGAGGTGAATGCAGTATTAAAAATATTAGCAGAGAAAAAAGGACATCAAATAAATGATTTAAATGAAATTAATTCTGAAGGAATGCAAGATCTTGATGAATATTTTAATGCTGTAAATGAAAAATTAAAAACGGATAGTCTGGTTGCCATAGAGCTATATATTGATAGTGACTCCTACGTGATGGGTGTATTGAAAACTAGTAATCTAGAAAAGGTTATTGACTTGGCACTCATATGCAAACAGAAAATTATTACGTATTGAAACGATGCCCGATTTTAAATGCTTTAATAAAAACGAATCAATTAATTTTAATATTCACCAATTAAAAATTATGGAAGAAGAAACGATGAGTAAGCTTATTCCAGCAGTAGTATTACTATTGTTAGGTGTTCTGGAGTCTATCGGTGGGTTATACTTCGAAGACAAAAGAACAAAAAATGATTTCACCATTGAATTGCTCAGTTTGGTGATATTACCTACTTTAATACAACCCGGAATATTTATTTTCGTTCTTTGGATAATGACAACCAGTTTTCCTGGAATGGAAGATTACTTCGCCAGTACTTCACTTTGGTGGCATGTGCTCGCATTTCTTATCTTGGATGATATGATGCAATACTGGTGGCACAGATTATCACATGTCAATAGAAAGATGTGGAAGTTGCACAGGCCTCACCATGTGGTAGAAGAAATGGGCGTATTGGTGACTTACAGAAATGCAACGATGTACTACGCCCTGATGCCCGGGATTTGGTTTTCCGCCATGTTGGTTTACTTAGGGATGGGGTACGTATATTTGTTTTATTTGCCGGTGAAGTTAATTGTTATTTTATTGGCGCACAGCGAGACGAAATGGGACCGGTTTCTCTATCGCTACAAAATACTAAGTCCTTTAGCTTGGATCATAGAACGAACGATTTCAACGCCAAGTACTCATTTCGCACACCATGGATTAACCGCCGAAGATGGAGTCTCTCATCCGAATGGAAATTTTGGAAATTTACTTTTTATTTGGGACATCATTTTTGGAACGGCTAAAATTACTCGTCAATATCCTTCAAGGTTTGGCGCTTGGAATCAAATAAAAGAACCCTGGTATGTGCAGCTTTTTTTTCCGATTATTCGATCCAAAGATCCGAGGAGTGAATTGCACTCGATTACGACAAAGCAGGATTATGATCCATCTGTGGATTATAAGGAGTTTAAGGAATGAGTTAGGTAGTTCGAAAGATAGATTATAATGAAAGATAGATTCAATTATTCTATAAATGACCCATCTGTCCCTGAAACGATTAATAAAGGGAAAGTGACTCATGAAGAATTCAAAATTATATTCAGAGCGTTTCCATGGGAAGAGCTGCTAATAAAACAGAATTCTTTAAGCGAGAAGGAAATTTATTTTTCACCCTCTTTGAATTTAGAAAATGAAAAGGGCATAGGGGTTTCTGTCTCTATTGTTGGTGAAATTGATGAGTATGAATTTTATGTTTGCTACAATAGGCCAGTTTTGCTTAAAAAGAGAAAATGGTTTAAGGTTGTACTGGTAAATGAATTTTTTTGTAGCGTAATACCTGAACAAACATTAGAAGGTGCATTTGAAGCGTTTGAATGTTTATGGAGAAATGAATTAATTCAATTGGAAGATCGATGGGGTTGAGGATATAATACTTTATTAACAATCAAAAAAGCCCCTTAAGGTTAACTCTAATATTTATTCCTTCTGTTTATCTTTTTTATTCTATTAAAAAATACTTTGGAATGGATAGGCCTTTTGTATAGATTATTTCCGTTCGTGTTTTATTACTTTTTCTTTTTCGTAGGCTTGGGTTTTAATGAAGAAACATAACTCAGACTTTTCTCTAAATATTCTGCTAGTTGTTTGGTATCCTTCAACAAGTCATCCGGAACAGAAACATACTCTTTCATGATTCTACCATGCTGCTCCATGAGCTGGCTGTCGAATACTTCTATAAAATGAGCTCTATCTTCTTTCGAAAGTCTTAAGCCCATTTTCCCTTCTTTGGATAAGAAAGAAAACATATGGCCATTCACAGAAGTGTAAGGCATTGATTTTCCTTTTCGCTCGATAGTCGGATTAGTCGCGATTAATTTATCGTATAACTCGGTAGCAGTAATCATGTTATTTCGTTTAGTGATTGGAGATAAGGATTCAGTGTTAGTGAATTTCACAGAGGGGTAAAATAACAAAAAGGGAGCATCTTTCGATACTCCCTTTTTTGAATTAAGCGCCCCTTCAAGGACTCGAACCTTGGACCTACGGATTAACAGTCCGTTGCTCTAACCAGCTGAGCTAAAGAGGCGTTTCGTAGTTTAAAACCACTGGTTAATACACTCCTTTTGTTAAAAGAGCGGGGCAAAGTTATAACTATCCATTTAAAAGTGCAATCTTTGTGCTATTATTTTTTCAATTATTTTTAAATACCCATAAAATGGACTTAATAACAGTAGGAACCGTCGCTTTTGACAGCATCGAAACGCCATTTGGAAAGGCAGATCGCGTAATTGGTGGCGCTGCAACCTATATCAATCTAGCCGCTTCTAACTTTACCAAGAATCTCGGACTAGTAGCAGTAGTAGGAGATGATTTTCCTGAAACAGAGATCAAATTCATGCAAAAAAGAGGCATCAATACGGATGGCCTTCAAATCAAGCAAGGTGAAAAGTCCTTCTTCTGGGCAGGTCGTTACCACGATAACATGAACCAGCGAGATACCCTGACTACTGAATTAAACGTACTAGAAGACTTCAACCCAAAATTACCAGAAGCTTACAAATACGCGAAATACGTCATGCTCGGTAACCTGCAGCCAGATGTACAAATGAAAGTCATCAAACAGATGAAGAAAACCCCAAAGTTGATCGTTATGGACACGATGAACTTCTGGATGGACATCGCAATGCCTTCGCTAAAAAAGACCATCAAAAAAATTGACGTACTAACAATCAACGATGAAGAAGCCAGACAACTCTCCGGTGCATACTCATTGTTAGATGCTGCCAAGATTATCCAGAAAATGGGTCCTAAGTTTTTGGTCATCAAAAAAGGAGAACACGGAGCTTTGTTATTCCACGGAGAAAAAATGTTCTACGCTCCAGCAATGCCCCTACAAAAAGTAGCTGACCCAACCGGAGCGGGAGATACCTTCGCCGGAGGTTTCATCGGATACCTAGCCAGCACAAATAGCCTTAGTTTTAATAATATGAAACGTGCGGTAATTTACGGATCAGCAATGGCTTCCTTCTGTGTAGAAGAATTCAGTATCGAAGGCTTACGCAAAATGACAAAAGGAAAAATCAACAAACGACTAAAGGCATTCAAGTCTTTGACTGCTTTTGATTTGAAATAATAAATGCTCAATATTAATTGAATTAGAAAAGCGTCTTCTGTCGAAAAGCGGAAGGCGCTTTTTTAAATTAGTTTCGTTCCTAAGAGAGTTTTATTTACTTATAAAGCCTTTGATCCTTAGGATTTATGATAGAAGGCCACGCGTTAAGTAGCAGGTTGGGAATGGCCAATCATGAGGGGGTGGGTGCCGGCCTGAGTGCAACAGCCTTTGATTGGCCTAGGGCCCGCCCGAATGCCTGCGGCAGCCAGGCGGGCGGGTTTTGCCTACTTTTTGCCAATGCAAAAGTAGGTCGCCGAAGGCCCTCCGAAATGCTGAATCCAAAGAAAAGTATCATTAACCAAATCTCATTTCATCAATAAAACCCCCATTTTCATCCAAAACCCAACCCTCATTCCCAACTTTTCCCGTTCTTCGCGTATAAAGCAAAAGCAAAACTATTTTTTCTTTTTCTAATAAAAATGTACTACCTACTCCAATTCCGCCTCAAACAAAGCTACCGTGCCCTCCGTGACGTCGGCTGGTTATTGCTACTATTGGTAACTCCAATGGTCATTATATTTGTATTAGGTATGTTGGAAAGAGAACAATTCACCGGAGCACCAGTAATCGGAATGTTCGGTATCGCTCTGATATTTATGGTGCATGCTCGAAGACAAGACCGAGGTTTTCTCCGGCTAATGAATTACGCGCCATGGAAGTTATTCTTAATGGAATATTCCCTAGCAGTACTTCCACTCTCCATAATTGCTGGCTTTGCTTTATCAGGCTGGCTCAATCCTTTAATACTTCAAGGTGGAGCTCTGTTAATCGCCTTGCTTCCCTCAGGTTTTTCCAGTTACTTCCAACCTAAAGGAGGAGCAAATTTGAATTGGATCCCCACTCGTTATTTTGAATTAAAATGCGCATTACGTAAAGATTTTATGTGGGCAGCACCGCTCTATTTAATTGGCCTACTAACAGCTATGTTTACCGTTAGTATGCCAATTGTAGTACTATTGTTTTTACTAATAGCGGCAGGAGCATATGACGCAATAGAAAACAGAGAGTTGTTAGAGCTAACCATCTTGAAAAAGAATTGGCTCAGTACTAAAACCCTCCAACAACTAATCGCCTTTCATGTAGTCATGCTACCGCTATATGTTTTATTTTTAATGTTCCATTATAGTTACTGGCATATCTTGATCGCTGTTTTTCTAATTGCCACAGGTCTCTTGGTTTTCGTCATCGCATACAAATACGCCCACTACTATCCAGGTCGAAAAAAAGCAAACAGTCAACTACCAATGGCCCTGTTCCTACTTTTCCTAATGAATCCATTCTTCGCCCCCGGCACCCTAGTCTACCTCTGGATTTACTACCGAAGAGCAAACAAAAACATGAAACTATATTACAAGCCAGAAAAATAAAACATGCCGCTTACGTAACACCCACTACCCACTCACCCAAGACTCTGGAAGAGTCGAACCACCATTTACCCCGACTTGAAAGTCGGGGAGCGCGAGGAGGAGGGGGGGCAGAAAAAAACACCATGCTAAAAATAAAAAACCTCCAAGTCTCCTACGGCACCCACACCGTACTAAAAAAACTAAACGCCTCCTTCACCCCAGGCGCAGTCCACGGTATCCTAGGGCTCAACGGAAGCGGAAAAACAACCTTCTTCAACTCCCTTTACGGTTTCCTCCCCATTCAAAGCGGCGAACTAACCCACAACGAAAAGCCCCTTGTCCCCGAAGACATGGCCTACCTCGAAACCCACAACTATTTCTATCCCTGGATACGAGGACGAGAATACCTGGAACTACTGTCTCAAGGAAAAACACCTTTCCATATTGACGAATGGAACAGTCTCTTTGACCTACCGCTAGATGGTCTGGTAGAAAACTACTCCACAGGTATGAAAAAGAAGTTAGCCTTCCTCGGCATGCTGACCTTTGACCGGCCCATTCTCATTTTAGATGAACCATTTAACGGTGTAGACGTAGAATCTTCAGAGAAAATAGAACTGATTTTACAAAAGTTGAAAAAGCAAAACAAAATAATACTGCTTTCTTCGCATATACTCAGTTCATTAACTCATCTTTGTGATGATATTTTTGTCTTGAATAATGGAGTAGTAGAAAAAACCGTTTTCCCAAAAGATTATGCTGATTTAAAATCAACCTTTAAAGAAAACATTAGCGGAAAAATTCAGGAAGCACTCGATAAATTGATTAAATGAAGACTATAGAATTAGACGATTATTTTATTCATATCGGTTCAGATACAGCGTTTTGGAGTAGCTTCAATGCTTTCGTTTCCGATGAACGATTCAGTCGTAAAGTCATTGTTGTGGATGAAAATACGCGACAAAGTTGTCTTCCTGTTTTGCAACAAAATGCAGATATAACGGATTGGTCAATTATCGAAATTAAATCGGGAGAGATTTACAAAACCTTAGAAACCTGCCAAGAGGTTTGGACACAGATGATGGATCTACAATTGGATCGTAAAACGCTTGTTGTTAATCTAGGTGGAGGAGTAATTGGGGATATGGCGGGCTTCTGCGCAGCGACCTATAAACGTGGTCTATACTTCGTTCAAATTCCAACCACGTTATTATCACAAGTAGATGCTTCAATCGGTGGGAAGTTAGGAATAGATTTCAAAACAATTAAAAACACCATCGGCCTTTTTAAAAACCCAGAAGCCGTTTTTGTTTGTCCGGACTTTTTAAAAACATTACCATTCGAAGAACTGCGCAGCGGCTACTCCGAAGTCATCAAGCATGCTCTGATTGGCGACGAATTGCTTTGGACTGATTTACAGAAAATCGATTTAAAAACAGAATTCTTGGATAAACCCAATGCTATTGCCTCCCAAGGTGGCGTGGCCTCCCCTTTAGGGGCCGAGGGCAGCGCTGGCAGAATTTCAAAAACAAAAACCATTGATTGGGAAAGCCTTATCCATCGGTCTCTTTTAGTCAAGCAAAAGGTTGTTAGTCAAGATCCCTTCGAAAGAGGCTTACGCAAAATTCTAAACTTCGGTCACACGATTGGTCACGCTTTGGAAAGCCATGCTTTAGAAACACCGCAACCTCTACTTCACGGCGAAGCAATCGCAATAGGGATGATTTGTGAGAGTTGGTTGGCTTTCGCTCAAAAACGATTATCAGAAGAAGACTTCAAAGAAATACATCAATTACTACTACGGCAGATTCCCAATCGCCGAGCTCCAATAGACGCACTTCCTGAACTCATAGCGCTGATGCAGCAAGATAAAAAGAATGAGGCAGGCATCATTAATTTCACTATGGTGCCCAAGCCTGGCGAAGCAGTGTACAATATTACCGCTCCCATTCCGCTTATTAGTGAAAGCTTACATCGCTATAATGCACTTTTGCAAAATCAATAAACACGAACTTTAATTCTATCAATAGGGAGGAGGTTTCCGAACTGAGCGGCTTGAAGTTGTATTCGAGCTTGAAGTTGCAGTTGAAAAAGGGGTTCTTGCGATTGGCATAGTTAACAGTTAATAGTTTCAAGATACTTACAAGAATTTCGTATGTTTGCTGTCCTGTTTTCAAGGGAAACGGCTACAAAACAAAGCTAAAGAGTCGATAAGAGACAATTTAGCTTTCAAGTCATTGATAAACAGGGTGTTAGCATACTATACTCCACTTCATCCCTTTAAAGTTCAATAAGGCTAAAGTGGTCGAAAAAAACTATAATTCATGGAGAATAAGGAATCAGGTAATATCGATTCGGCTAAGGCGATCCGCGAAAGAAGGAAGCCTACTTATCGTAAGATTGTGAAGCGACTTTGGTGGCTCACTATCGCGGGCGTACTAAGTGTCATCCTGATGTTTGTCTTTTTCTCCTTTCAGGACCTACCTACTTTCGAAGAACTCGAAAACCCTAAAAGCAATCTCGCTACTGAAATTTACGCTGCCAATGGCGACGTTCTCGGCCGGTATTATGTAGAGAATAGAATCCCTGTTTCTTACGAAGAATTGTCTCCTTATCTCGTCCAAGCCTTGGTTGCTACTGAAGACGAACGATTCTATCGACATAGCGGGATTGACGGAGAAGCATTGTTACGTGTTTTTGGTAAGACATTCTTGATGGGGCAAAAGAGTGCTGGTGGAGCTAGTACAGTAACTCAGCAATTGGCGAAAATGCTATTTACTAAAAGAGCTGGATCTGGTTTGCAGCGAGTTATTCAGAAATTTAAAGAATGGATTATTGCTGTTAAGCTAGAAAGAAGTTATACGAAGGAGGAAATCATAGCGATGTATCTGAACAAATTCAGTTTCCTCTATGATGCCTATGGTATAAAAGCAGCCTCTGAAATTTACTTTGGAAAAGGACAAGATTCTTTGAATGTAGAAGAAGCTGCTGTCCTCGTAGGGATGTTAAAAAACCCATCATTGTTCAATCCGATAAGAAGACCTGATACTACAGCGCATCGTCGAATGATAGTGCTCTATCAAATGAAAAACAACGGGATGATTTCGCAAATAGAATACGACTCCTTGCGACAGCTACCACTCGACATGTCGAACTTTAATCGGAAAACACATGCTGATGGACCCGCTCCTTACTTCCGTATTCGATTGGGAGAAACTATAAAAGAAATTCTTGGAAGGGAAGAGAATCGAAAACCAGACGGAACGAAATACGACATCTACCGAGATGGTTTGAAAATTTACACTACCCTCGATCCAGTCATCCAAAAGCATGCAGAAGATGCGATGATGGAGCATATGCAAAAACTACAGAAAACTTTTTGGAAACACTGGAAAGGCAAGGATCCTTGGACTTTTGAAGATCCGGAATGGGAGCCAGAAGAAATAGAATTGCAAAACAGTTCTCGGAAACGAGCAATGGAACGAGCGATCAAAAAAACGGATCGTTATGAAGCAATACGTAAAAAATATCTTACAGAAATTACTACAACCATCCAGAAGGACAAAAATGGATTAAAAAATCTGAGAGACATCGACATCGAAAGAATGATGCGGGAAGACAAGAAAAAAGGTGTAATCGCAAAACTCGTTTCTCAAAAGTATGTAGGAGATAAACTGGCCATCCAATACCGCAGATTGATGAAGTCCGAAAACTGGAGAGAGCTTAAAAGCCAATGGAGAAAATTTAAAAAAGCGGTAGAAAATAGCTTTAATGAACCTGTAAAAATGAAGGTCTTTGCTTATAATAATCGAATGGAAAAAGACACTGTTCTTACACCCATAGATTCCATTAAGTACCACAGTATGTTCTTACAGTTGGGCTCCGTTGCTGTAGATCCTTCCACCGGTCACGTTAAATCCTGGGTTGGTGGTATCAACCACAAATACTTCCAATACGACCACGTAACTTCAGATAGACAAGTTGGTTCTACATTCAAACCATTTATCTATGCTACTGTAATTGCACACCAAGGAATCTCTCCCTGCTTCCGAGTCTACGATTTACCTTATACGATTCATCAGGACGAAGGGAACTTTGGTTTGTTAGAAGACTGGACGCCTAACAATGCAAATGGAGAATACAGTGGTCAACCTTACACGCTATTTAAAGGCTTGGCGCACTCTAAAAATACCGTCTCTGTATTCCTAATGAAGCAGCTAGGAGATACAGAGTATGTTCGGGGCTTAGTTAGTAAAATGGGCTTAGACAGTTCCATTGTTCGTTCTAATGGACAATACCGAATTCCAAAACAACCATCCATTTGCCTCGGAGCAAGTGATCTTACTGTGCTGGAGTTGACAGGAGCTTACACCACTTTCGCAAACAATGGAAGAAACAATAAACCGATTTTTATCACTCGAATTACAGATAAAAACGGCCGTGATATTTACAGAGAAATTCCAGAAGGAAGAACTGCTTTGCATCCCAATACAAACTATGTAATGATCGACATGCTAAAGCGAGTAATGAACCAAGGACTGCCAGGCTTCAGTAAAATAAAATCTGAACTCGGTGGAAAAACAGGAACCACCAACGATTATGTCGATGGATGGTTTATGGGCTTATCTGCCGATTTAGTGGTAGGAACTTGGGTAGGAGGAGACGACAGGTGGATTCGATTCCGCGATCTCCGCTACGGTATCGGCGCAAGAATGGCCCGACCGTTTTTCTCTAAGTTTTTAACAAGGCTGGAAGCAGACCCAACCTCCGGCTACGATGCTAAAAAACGATTTAATGTTCCTTCAGGTGATCTAGGAATTGTCATAGATTGCGAAGAATACGACTATGGCGGTGGCCTCTCTCCACAAGAAGAAGTAGACGCCGGACCAGAAGAAGAAGATGAAGATTTTGGAGATAGTGACTTCGATAGCGAAGAACCAGCCACGGAGGATGGTGAAGGGGGAGAAGAAGACGAGGAGGATGAAGATTTTTAGACTTTGCGGAGATATATGAATAGGAATAGCATCACATCAGAAGGTCAATGTTAGGTGCATCATGTACGATATAGTAGCGGGTTGGGAATGGCCAATCATGTGGGCGCGGGTGACGGCCTGCGTGCAACAGCCTTTGATTGGCCGAGGGTTTTGCTTA
>CAZDTI010000202.1:0-15810 GCA_964508085.1 uncultured Saprospiraceae bacterium
AAGACTGGCGAACTCAAAACCTATGGTGGGCCGAACTTGGTTCGGCTCACTTGGGAGAGTGCGCAGGAGTGGTGTTATGAGAATGCGGGACACCTTGAGGTGGTGAGCCAGCTGCTGATGGAGATTCCGGCAAAGCGTGGGGAGGATGAGGCTTGGTATCCGGATTGGGAGGAGGCGGTGGATTGTGATGGAGAGGAATATTGGAATTAATTCTAATACGAACACAATAGGGAAAATAAAGTACTTTTCCATCATAATGAATCCAGAATCCTATTGGTTGTCACTAAGTCTCATTTCAAAACAACTAGTTTCTGACAATACCTAATTAGCTGCCCTTCAAAAACATAGACTAAATAAAGTCCATTAGGAAGTTCGCCTAATTCAAACTCACTTACAGATCTTCTAAATTCTTCTTCGTGTACCAATATCCCATTAAGCGTATAAATCGAAAGTTTCCCCATAGAAAAAGGCACCAAACTTGAATGTAATAGTAAGCTACCATCTGTTGGATTTGGGTACATAGTTATTACTTCATTCTCTTTAATACTTTCTAAACCACTAACTGCAATAACAATTTCCTTACACATTGAATCCTGCCCTAATTCATTCTCCACAGTCAAACAAATTTCGTATGATCCATTACCAGAGAATGTATGTACTACCGAAGAATCCGCACTACTATTATTACCATCGCCAAACTCCCATAACCAACTGTCCGGATTATAATAAGACTCATCCTCAAAATAGAAATTCAACTCATTCAGCGTATCGGTGACACAACTGAAAGCAGCTACAGGTGATAAAATCACTATACTCCGGCAAACAGTATCATTGCCATTCGTATTTGATACGGTTAAGCAAACGTCATAAATTCCACTCGTCTCATAGTTGTGACTCGGATTAGTATCAGTACTCATATTTCCATCACCAAAAGACCATGACCAAGTTTCTGGATTGTAATAGGAGATGTCTGTGAATGAAAAGGCACCTAGGTTTAAAGAGTCTTGGTCATAGCGAAACTTGGCCACGGGGTCGTTATTCAACCCTAAGGTATCGCAGCTGCTGCCATCGATTGGACCTAGCCGGTAATTCGGAAAATTTGGGAGGCTGTAAGAATTAGGAGCAGGCAATTCGACTGCTCTTTGCTCAAATGCACAAGACATGCCCTTAAGGTTAGGTTGATGGATTGTGTGTAACTTTGTAGAACCAGGAGCGGTATTCATATAGATTTTCCCATCTGGTGCCAACTGCGCTAAGAACAGAGTGGTCGGATTCCAGCCATTATCTAAATAGCCATCATAAATAGCTACTGTGTCTCTAGATGATTCGATATCACCAGCTTCCATATCATATTGAAATACATGGTTTCGGTGGCCCAAATATAAAAAACGACTGTTTGGAGAGAAAGCGGTTCCGCCACCACTCCCTACACCATTCCCATAGGAAAATCGGATGTGATTGCTTAATAAACCCGTACAACGATCAAAGCGGTAAAGGTCTAGGTAATCGTCCTCAACAGCTGTTCCCAATATAGTGTTACGTGCATACCAATTTCCATCAGGAGAAAAACAAGCTTGACCCAGTCCATTTTTTGTCGCAATTCCTACCACCTGATTGGCCAATAGATTTGGCCCATCTGAATTTATCAATACACGATAATATTCGTTGCTATTATAGGCAGGTACTACGATCCACCAATCTCTCCCATTAGCATGTTTTGTTGCTATAATTCCTCCTCGACACAGTGTATCTTCTATGATTGGAATATCTTTTTCTATGACTTCACCTAGCCCACTATCGTTATTCATATCTATTATGGTATAATAAAGTCCAACTCCACCTACGTCATCTGTAATGTCTAATTCTAAATAATCGAACTTTGTATGTAATACACAATAAACTCCTTCATCTTCAGGAACAGGTAGGCTCAAGACACCTTGAACTAACGGCATTCCTGTATCTTCCCACCCTTCATGAAAATCATAGTCATTAAAATTCTCACTAAACATTAATGTATCGTGTTCCACATTTCTTATTTCAAAACCATTTGAATAAAATTGTAAGCCTCCCTCATCATTGCAAGCACTAATGACTGAGATGTCAAAATTAAACCCCGTATGTTCAAAATAAACAGACGGTGGTTCTGTATTGAAATTCAAATGGCTAGTTCCATGAATACTATCTAAAGGGTCTGGATACAATTCCCAGCCAAACATCCAATCAAAGTCCGTTTTTTGAGCAGAAGAGTCCCCAGTACTAAGAAGAAAGAGTAGGAAAAGGAGTGTATATTTTTCCATAGAAGTAATTTTATAATACTCTTAGCTTACGAAAAATGTAAGCTCTTGTTATTAAAAAGTTGATTGTTTACTATTCAGCAAGGAATAGTAAACAATCAACTGTATCTAAAATTTATATTAGAGATTTTGACTAGCAATTTCGTATAGTAAACCTAATTCCCATCCTCTATACAAAATTTCTGTGCATATTCTCTATTGATGATTACTTAATAATCATAAGTTTCTGACGATCTAGAATAATAGGCCCATCGGATATGTTAACCATATACAATCCACTAGGTATATTTATTGAGACTATTTTATGAATCGGTTTATTTAGTACTTCCCTATAAACTAAAGATCCATTTAAATCATAGATAGATACTTCTGCAGATTCAGTCCCAAGTTGATGTGCATCAATGAATAACTCACCTTCAGTTGGATTCGGATATATCTTCACAACTTGCGGAAGATCAGCATTTACTTTTCCCCTTTCCTCTATTTGATTTCCAGAGCAATCGACTAATTGGTCCCAATCTATTATATCATCCTGAAATGTTTGGTACAGTGCTCTAGCTCTAAAAACAGATTCCCCGCCTTCTAAAGGACAAGTACTCGCAATGTTATAAAGTACTATTTTCTCCTCTTGCGTAAGTTCATTGTTATTGATCCAGAAACTTAATAATAAATTATTAACTTCTTTTTCATTAAGGCCCATTTCTGAGTCAACTGATATTGCAGCGTTATTTATCAACTGGTTTTCAAGGTTACTCAAAACGTTTTGATAAAACACATTATCTGTTGTTTCATATGCCTGAACTTTATCTGTCAGTAAGTCTAATAATATTCTTTTCTCGGAAAGAAGGTTAATGATCTCTTCTTCATTTTCAGTAGCTAGTAATAGTAGATTCAAGCTGTCTAGCTGTTGAGTTATAAACTCAATTTCTGAGATAAAGCCATCAATCTCAATTGATTCGTTAGCACTGTATTGCCAAATGTCATCATATGCTTGTGAAGATAATAATAAATCTTCTATTTCTGAATTATCTATATTTGATTTGAATTCTTGCATCTCTGAGTTCCCATCTAGCAAAATCGGATTTTGTGAAAGCTTTTGGTATAAGTATTGGTTTCCCTGCCATTGAAGAACCTCTCCATAAGGAGAAGGTAAAAAGCTATTTTCAGTAATTTTTTTATCTAATTCGGTTTCGTTGGGTAACAACCATTCTGGTTCACCGCAATCCGGTGTTGATTGGCAAGTAGGCGTTGCTCCTGATTGAACCTCAAACCAATCTCCTGAAGATAAAGGTGGATCAGTATCAAAAGGCATCTGCGAAGGATCAACTCGAAAACGAGAAAGATCCGAAACACTTGGCCCACCAGCATGGATGGCTTCAAAACCTATGTTATTCCAATGCCATTCGTTCCCTGTGAAAAATTGATTTCCAGTTACTCCCGTTTCTTCATATCTTAAAGCTTGAGTGTGTTGGTTGAAGCTATTATTTGCAATCAAGCCGTTTTCACAATTACTTTCAATTTGAATTCCATATGTTGTAACTTGCATATTATTACAACATAGTATCGATTCAGAACTGCTATTTATATGTATACCAGTGAAGGTATCACCAGAACTAAGACCATTTATATTATTTCTTCTTAATCTACAATTATTAGAGTGCTCTAACTTAATGGCGGTTCCATTAGAACCTTCTACATCGACATCCTCGACAGTAATAATATAATCTGCTATTTTCCAGCCAGGCGAATTCAGTAAGTGTATCCCATTACTGCCGTTACTGTATAGCTGAATTGACTCGCCATCGGATGATTCAATCTTTCCTCCTCCTTCAGATGAAACAGAGCAATTCACAATAAATATACCTGTACCACTTTCGCCTAAACATATTATATTATTATTGCTTACGGTTGTTCCTGAAAGTTGAATTCCCGAATCCAATATGATTCCATCTTGTAGTGTTTGGATAAAATTATACTCTATAGTTGCGGCACCCTGCCACCAATACTTAGTTCGTATGCCTACCTTAACGTAGAAAATATTATTATTTCTTGCTGTAAGCCAAGACCTGTAACTATTTATTCCTATATAAACATCCGCTATTGAGTTCCAAACTGATCTGGAAGGCTTACAGGAAAGACTATGAATACCAATTCCACTTATATCCCAAGAAAATGAATTTGGAGACCCTGCATTACTTCCAATCAGATCAGAAATAGTACAACGGTAAACATCGATGACTGATTTTACTGCAGTGATTCCATTTCGCAATCCAATAAATCTGTTGTAATCATCAGAATTGTTATTAAGTAGGCCAATTTCCATTCTCGCGTTTTGTGAATGAACACCTGCAAAAGAAATACTCCCTGGATTCGGTGATTGACCAGAGTACGGATCAGCTAGATTTGAGGTACAACTAAAAGTATTTCCTTTTAATGGATTCACTAATAATAGTGAATTACTGCCGGGTGCTACATCTGCAAAAACACCAACAAAATTTCCATCGAAAATATTTAGGTCAATTTGAAGAGTACTTGCACTCTTGCCTCTAATTGCATATTGCGCATCGCTAATTTGGTTCTTAACAAATCTCAATGTTGCTTCAGGGGCAACCGTAATTCCTTTCCACATTTGATTACTACTGCAGCCATTAAATTTTGAGTTGCTAATCATCACTTCTGCCCCGTTATCAACTACTATTTCTGAAGCTTGAAACATATGAATATCTACTCCATCTATAGATAGGTCTTCATCAACGATAAGGGTACCTGCTATTGTAACACAGCCAGATAGAGAAGAGATTCCTAGGTTTGAAAAGGTTGTTTCTACTCCTATTGAGCCAATATTAGTACTACCTGGGGGGCAATCACATTGAAACTGGCCCAATAAATTAAACGAACCAAAGAGGAAGAGGAAGAAAAAATACTTTCGCTTGTTCAAAAAAAAGCGACTAATTAAAGAAAATCGATTAATGGTTTTCATGATTTTAATTTTATTAAAAATAAATAATTAAGTTTTCTTTTTAATTAACAATGCTAATCAGGATAATAGAATAGCGCTAGCAAAGCTATTTCCCTTATTACAAAATATGGTGCAGTCCATTCCCTCTTGTTTTTCTTGACTAATAATACTGCCGCTCAACATTACTACTGAACGGCAGTATTTTGAACATCGCTTAGCTTGCACAAATATTCCTTAGCTAATTACTCTTTCACAAACTTTCCGCTAATAAACGATCCCGATGAATCTTCGAGCATGTAAAAGTATAGCCCGTCTTCCCAGTCAACAATGCTTTCTAAATGAATCACATTATGGCCTTTCTCGAGAAAAACGGTATTTCTTAATACTTCTTTTCCTATCGGATCATAAATATGAATGGTTTGTTCTGCGTCGGCATCCGCTAAAATTTCAAATATGAGTTCCCCCTTGGTAGGGTTTGGGTAAACACGTATGCTGTTTGTTAAGTTTTCTGTATTTAATCCTCCATCTCTAGTTTCAGTTACAGCAGGAATAAATTCCATCTTTATTTCGCGGCCACAATCTTTTCCTGACGCCCATGCTCTTGCCAGAAAACCATCATTTAAATCTAAAATACCCGATAGCGATGCGATGGGTTCCAGTGCCTTAAATTGGATTAGGAATAAAGAAGAACTATCCGTAAGCGTCGTATCTGTAGTCATTAGGGATGGAGTAGTAGCATCGTTCTTTAACCAGACCGTTTTAATATGTCCGTTAGCGGCTTTCGATAAATTAAAATTATTCGTATCTGCTCCTTTCTTTAATTCGCCTGCAGATAGACTTACATATTCGAGTTTGTCGGGGGCGAAATCCAGAGCAAATTGATACGCTTCTATATTGTCAAAACCCTCTACCTGTAATTCTAATGTGAATAATTCATTGGTCGCTAAGGCTTTATCTTTTACTAATATGTTTACTTCTTCTTCGCAGGGAGGGGAAAAGCCGTCAGGAGAACTACTACAACTTACGTCACCCATTTTAATTCCTATAAAATTTTGACTATCGTTTATAATTGATACATTATTCAACTCAATAATTTGAGGGAAAGGCCAAACTGAAGTAAAATTTGGATTAGGGGTGAAAGGATCAATAGCAGGAAACAGATGGGATGCATCGACGAATTCCCATGATTCAACATTTGGTAAATCTTCATAGATATGTAGAATTAACGCTCGCAATGCAAGTATGTCCGAAGTTGCAATACCACCTGATTTATTTACATCAGCAGCAATCCTTTTATATGGAGTATCCAATGCTTGTATTTGTAAAATATGCTTTGACATAAGCACTAAATCATAAGAAGATATTCCATTATAATAATCATCATCTTTGGATGGATCTAAGATATAATTCACTGCCGGGGTAATATTATAAACGGTAAAACTTCCTTCTGAATTAGTAGTTGTAATCAGGTTAGCTGGTATATTATTCTCATCGTTATAGATATTGACATCTACAATACCTGCTCCATCCCCGTCTAAAAGTCCATCCTCATTTTCATCTACATCTCCACAGTGTGTTGTGACGTAATTCCCTGTAACTGCAAATAAGTATTCGCATGTACTAGTTCCGGCATTTTCGCCCTGAGGCAAATCAAACGTCGCAATATAAGGAGCCCCATTTATGTCAACTGTTAAAATAATTTGAGTTACACTTCTATCTGGAGAAGAAATACAGACTTCCTTTGTACTCGCATCAAAAAACAAAGCACAAGGCGCATTGGTCGATAAAATTATAGGATCACTTTGAATTCCTACCGTAATTTCATAGGGAACAAAAGTCGTATTATCATCGGTAGGCGGGTAATGAATAATCCCTGATAAATCTCCCTTCTGAACTGCTTGGCGGTAGCTGCCATCGATCTCTTCATCTTCTAATAACTCTACCGGATTATTCGATATATGTGCAGATACTTCTGAGGCTGCAATACCTGGAATGACTCTGTAGAAATAAGAGGTATTGTCGGGGTCATCTTCATGTTCAATCCATGCGGTGAAAATATCATCGCCATCATCGGACATTATTTCATCCGTGTAATCAGTATAAACGCTTGGGTCAGGGTAAATATAGGCTGTATTATCGTGGTGAATCCATTCAAAGCCAGATACCGCATTTCCTGAAGATGTAATATCTCCCACTAAATGCGATTGATTCATTGTAGTATAAACATCTTCACCAGAATCATCAAATATCCCATTTCCTAATGCTATAATTTCATCTCCAAAATGAAACCAAGCTTTTCTGGCTTGTAAATTTCCTTCAGGATGATCTTTGTCTAACTCTAAGGTCGTAACTGAAAATTCACCATTACCAGTAGAACCTACGAAGTTGGAGTTGTGAGAATTCTCCTCATCTCCTCCTCTACCAGGCTTAAGCTTTGAACTGCTTAACTCCGCACTTGTAACCCCAGGTATTTTATTCCACTCCCAATCTGAGTCAGAAAACAGATCATCATATTCTGTACCGTTTTGATAAATAAAGGTACAACCATAAGGCAACCAATACCCTTTTCTGTTATCGCTATTTCTACTTTCCGTTCCTGTCGTCCTAGCATTAATATCCTCTGTACCACCGTCGCACTGATCAATAGTAACATCTTGCCTAGCACACATTTTAATGGAAGAGAAGAACGCCACTTCATGATGTGAAACATAGTCTGCAATCCAAAAATATTTGCTTCCCGATATATTCTGCCGTTGTCCCATTTGAGCTCTTACTTTCATATCTTCCAAGGCTATCCCCATGGAAGTGACAGGAGCGACGTAGTTTGGATGAGCCTGAGGCAAACAATTATATCCAACACCTTCCGCTAGCTCAATCATCCAAGTCATGTGTTGATCTGGAATAGAGGTATGGTAGCTTCCCTTATCACGAGTGATATACCTTCCGCTAGCACTATAATCGGCAGTGTTGCCTCTAATCATCCAGCGCCAACCTTCCAAAACAGAGTTCAATAAAAAATTCTGATGATCATTGTCAAAATAAAAATCGTCATTACCACTTAATGCTGATCCCCATAAGCTCAACTGGTGAATAAATGCATAGCCATAACCACTAGAATATAGAATTTTATCATGTTGAAAAAAACTATAATCTGCCTGTACACCATCATCCCAATCATTACAAGCCACTTCCGAAGCAGGGCTTAAAGCACCCTCTTCAAATTCCATAATGGCATGACTTACTAAAAGGTTTTCATGATTATTGCCATTAATATAATCATGACTTAAAATTCCTTTCATCATCACAAAAGAAGCAACCTCCGTGAGGTTTGCCCCTGTATATTTTTCATCCTCTCCAGGTTCATTACTGTGTCTTTCTACATTATCCGGTAAGTCATTAATAATGGCATCTAAAAGCCTTGTCCCAGGGGTACCACTATTGGGTACGATAGGGGGATTTAGTCCTGTCAATTCATCATAAAATAAAATCCCTATCTTAGATAATTCTCGCCGTTTTCCTATAACGTTCCACCACCAGTTGTCGCAACACCAAGGCATGCTGGGAACAGCAGCATCCTCTGGAAACATATTATTACAAGGAGCCGAATCATCCTCAGGACATGAGCCTGGAGTTAGGTAATTGGGATTACCGGGTTGGTTGAGACCGTACCAGTATTGGAGTCCGAGAATTAAGGCGTTGGCAATTGTATTTTCTTGAGCAGTAGTAGTAGCCAATGCATAACCTTCTGCCATTCTCGCTAGGTTTTCAATATGTGATACTGGTTCCCAATCCCCTTGAGCGCCTATATCGCAAGAGTTATCGTCTAAATCTTCGTAATCGTAATCGAGCGTTCCATTGAGGCCAGTATCAAATGCTCCTATGTTTGGAGCACTAGTTCTTATTTTTGGGACAAGGTTAGTTATAACATCTTGAGTTAACCCTTGTGGTTCTTCTATATTCTCAATAAAAACTGTCCTTGTTTGGTCAAACAAGACATTCATTTGTCCAATTGCTGTATAATTAAAGAGCAAACAAAAATAAAAATACACAATGATTTTTTTCATAACAATCTGTTTTTTGGAATAGTTAATAAATAAAATTTTAATTGGTACGGGCAATAGCAGTCAATCCTATTAAAGCCCACTATGGCTCTAAAGGTAAGATCGAAAAGATAAACCGACCTTAGTCAATTTTTCTATTTCGGAATTTTACAACAGTATGTAGTTATTATAGTGCTTCCTTATGGAAGTACATTTGTAATATCATTACCTATTTGCCAGACAGGATAATATTTTTCATTTTATCACCTCTATTTTTGCAAACACAGGTACTGCTTTGGCATTCTTCTCCTTTAATTCCAACCAGTACACCCCCGAAGGAATATTTTTTAATTCAATTTGCACTTGACCTACAAACCTCTCGTTTAAAAATATTTGCCTCCCTAGCAAATCAAACAATGACATTACATAATTTCCTTTCTTATCCTCAAAGACAATATTAATTACCTCTTTAGCAGGATTAGGAAAAATAGAAAATTCATTTTCAGAGGTACTATTAACTCCATCTATAATATCCACCATAACCTCTGTGCAATCAGCTACGCTGCTGCCACATTCATTAATGGCGCTTACACAAATAGAACCGTTGGTCGTAGTACTTCCCCAGTCTATTATTATAGAATTCGTTCCCTGTCCGGAAACTATCTGCACGCCAGCAGGAACAGTCCATAAATATTCCGTTGCATCTACAACCTCAGAAATCATTAAAGAAAAAGGTGGTGCATTTTCGGGAACGATAATATCTACAGGAGCGGTTGGCATTTCAGGAATCGGAATAAGTATCGTATTTTCTACAACAACACTATCACATCCATTCTGGTCAAAATAAGTAGCGATTATTAAACCGATTTGGGAGGTATCACAACTTGTCATTTCCAAATAGGTTGTGTCTGATAATGGGTGTACAAAAACGGTTACCGAATCGCTCCCTGCGCAATCGTTATCATCTGTTACGGTGACGCTATATACCTGATTTTCGTCGGCAATGATTTCAACAATATTGGTACTATCACCAGTATTCCATAAATAAGCAATGCCTCCACCAGCTTCTAAAACAAATTCATCTTGGGCACAAATTATTAAGTCCTCATTAACCGAAATAATAACAGGGTCTACGACTACAACTTCAATAGAAGCTACACTTACGCATACCGTAGTATCATTATTATAGGTAGCTGTTACTGAATAAATAGTGTTGGTATCAGGCGAGGCCAAAATAGAATCAGAAATATTTCCGGTATTCCAACTATACGAAATATTAGTAGCAGAAGAAGGAAGGCTTGCTCTAAGTTGGATATTTTCTCCTGGACAAATCGGAAAGGATTCATTGCTACTTATTACTGGACTCGACATACAAGGTTGCTGGCTCATTTTATGGATAAAAACATCCCATTCTCCGCTAGCCGTTAATTCGTAATTATTAATATCCGCATCAAAGTCCGTTGTTCCTGTAAAATGTCCTGTAGAATAAACATTATCCCAAGGATCAATTGTAATCGCATGGCCTGAAGCGAATATGGAATTTGGTAGTGCTCCTCCTCCGTCTCCAGTTAAACCACCAGCCCAAACGAAATTTCCACTCTCATCCATTTTTAAAATAAAAATATCTGTTTCGTCAGATGTCAAATTAAAAACACCCGGACCTGCGTCAAAATCTATTGTACCGTCAAAAAATCCAGTAGCATATATATTATTACTTTTATCTAATGCTATCGCATTTCCGCCTTCCGAGCCCCAGGAACCAATAGAATTAGCCCAGACAAATCCTCCTTCTGAGTTTAATTTTAAAATAAAAACATCTAATTCCCAAACAGCACTTAAGTTAAATACTGCTGGTCCCGGATTAAAATCAAGTGTTCCGAGAAAGCTTCCGGTTGTATACACCTCTCCTGCCTCACTTACTGCTATCCCTGTACTGGTAATATTATCAGTACAATTACCTATGCTTTTTGCCCAAACAAAATCGCCATCGCTGTTTAGCTTTAAAATAAAGGCATCCCGATCAAACTGCCCACCGCAAGCGTTTAAGATGAATGTTCCCGAGCCTGGGTCAAAATCTGCATCACTTCTAAAAATACCTGTTGTGTATACATTATTTGAAGAATCTAATGCGATGGAAAGCCCAGAATCCCATTCACCTCCCCCAACTGATTTTGCCCAAACAAAATCACCATCTTTATTTAACTTTAGAATAAAAATATCATGATCACCGGTAGAGGTTAAATTATAAACTCCTGGTCCAGGATCAAAGTCATCTGTATTAGTAAAGTCGCCTGTAATATATGTATTTCCAGTTTCATCAACAGCGAGACTGGATTCTCCTCCTAGAGATAATGATCCAGCAAAACGTTTCGCCCAAATAAAGCTTCCATTACCACTTAATTTCAGAATAAATGAACTTCCTATATTAGGTAAGTAAGTAGTGTCTGGGCCAGGATCAAAGTCTACCGCCCCAAAGAAATGTCCAATTATATATACGTCACCTATAGAATCAGTAACAATGCTCGCCCCCCAATCATTCAACGTATCGCCAAATGAGTATGCCCACTCCAATTGTCCATCTGGGTCATATTTGGCTACAAAAGCATCACTGTAAAAATCATCCATACCCACATGTGCAGTCAGTATATGATCGGTCGGCCCAAAGTCAAAATCAGCGTTGCCTCTGAATTCTCCAGTTACGAATATATTGCCCCATCGATCAGTGGCTATGCTACGGCCTTCGTCAAGGCTGTTGCCTCCTATATGTGTTGCCCACTCGAAGGTAGGCACCTGTCCAAATAGGGAAAGTGAAATAACGCAACAAAGCAGTAATAATATCCTTTTCATCTTTTTCCATTAAAGTTATAAAACTTTCATCACATCGATTTTGCTGTCATTAAATATAAAGCGTCGGCTTAAAAGCATTTTCTATAGTAAATATCAGTATATACACGCCTACCCTAACCGTCGGTATTAATTCCAGGTTAAATTCCAATGAAATTATAAGTATACAACCTCTCCCATTAGTGAACTTGTCCGCCTATAATGGTGATTAGTAATATGGGAGTATAAAAAAATAAGAGCGTTTCCACTCCACGTTCAACAATAATACTACAAACTATTTGTAGTATCAATCTTAAAAATCTCGTCTATCGCATTAAGCGCAAAACTTCTTCACATAGGAAGAACTCAATTAGGCAGTTAAGTTAGTTGTTGATTTTTAAAAATAATTTGACATTAATTATTTCTGAATGAATACAATTATAAAGGTAGGATAAACCTTGCCTTTGGGATGATGAAATAGTTTTGTTATATTTTTTATTGTATCGAAGTATTCAACTCTACAAATATATACATATATTTTAATGAAAAAAAATAAAAACCTTAGCAATATCTAATTTTCTTCAATTATTATTATTCCAATACAAAAGAGATAAACTTTAACTGTTAAGAAGAAATACTTATAATTTTACTGCGTTACTTTCTTTGATTAAACATGGTAGCATGCAATATATTGGTGCAAATACTTTCAACTTCATACTACGTAAAACAATTATACCTCAGCAAGTATATTTACAAAAAAAGGTATCCTCTTTAAAACAAAAATAATTTAGTGCGCCATTTCAAAAGCAAGTCCTGCCTACCTTCTAATTATCCTATGCCACATTTTCAACCATAGAATGGAGACAGAAAATAATTCCTTTTTAGCCTCATAGAAGAAGTCAATATTATTCTCCAACCATCATCTAACAATTTGCTTACAATAATAGAGCGCTCCTCCAACTTCACTTCCTGAAGCTTAGTAGTAAATACATTCATGACAATAGTTTTCTCACACCAACACGCATTTCATAAATACAATCTTGATGAGATGTTTATTAAAAAACAGTTTTGGGCTATTCTCTTATCGTTTGTAATGTGTGGAAACGTTGTGTATCTTTTGGCTAAAAGCTATTGATTGTAATGTTCTTGTTTGAAATAGTATTTCAAGTATTAATGCATGTTAGCTGCAAGGTACAGATAACCAATTAAAAAACAAAACAATTTGTTGTTTTGTTTCGGGCGTTTTTAAACTTTTCGTTTTAAAATGGATTGAATTAATAATCCTATAAGTATGTCTCTCCCATAATTCCATAGCAAAAATGAGAATCAATATAACCTAAGGAAAGAGTCTATTACTAGTAGCTCTTCTACACAAAAAACTATGATTATTGCTAATTTGGAAATGACCTTTAATGAAAATAAATGAAAGGATTGAAAATGGAAAAGTCGCGCGTATCTTTTGGCATTTCTGTCATTCCAGAAAAGCATTGGGATTTTAAAACGCAGCAGGTAAAACGTCCTTTCCCTAACACTGGTCGGGTGAATAATTATATTGCAAAACGAATGGCGGAAGCCCAGGATACTGTTTTCAAATTACAGAATGAATCTAAACATGTATCCTCCAGTACCATCAAAGAAGAAATGTAGGACGACCACTAGAATCCTTTGTCAGCTATTCAGAGAAGCAAATCGAACGGCTTGAACTTGCAGACCAAATCCGAACGGCTATCCGATATCGAAGCATTACCAATAAATTGAAAGTCTACCTAAAAGGGAAAGAATTTACATTTGATGATTTCACCGTTTCCTTTCTTTATGATTATGAAGCTTACCTTCGATCCATCGGAAATAAAACTAACACGATACACTCTAATTTAATGATAGCGAAGAGGAGGAGCATTTTATAGTTAGCGGTGACCAGTACACTACTTAACTCCTTATTATATTTTATGTTATCTTTACCCATCTCAGAAAAGAAGGTTATAAATTACTCATCGAAAACTTAAGGGCTTTTTTAATTTAAATTACCATTTTGAAGGTGTTTTCCATCTTTAAGGGATGAGATATAAATAAATGTTGAGCCCCTTAGTGGGAATGAGATTGTAACTCTAAGATTCCCTCCTATACAAACCCTTCTTTTCTTTTATCAAAAAACCGGTCCTACCGGTTGTGATTTCCCAGTTGATTATCCATCGCAGATATACGCAGAAAATGTTACTTAGGATCTAAGAGTATGTTTGGAAATTAGTAATTAGCCTACGAAAAACAATTTTTTGATTATACTTCGTTCTGAAAATCCTCATTTAGCTAAGGCTAAACTCCGGTTTTCATGCCTCGTCTAATCAAAAAATTGCTCTTTCTCGGCACAAAGACCAATTACCCAAAATACTCTAAGTAATACGGATAATTCACTTCAAAATTTTTATACAAACCTTAATTAAATTTGCATGCGAATAGGAATTATTATTGGTAGAATTGGTGGCGTAGATGGCGTTGCACTCGAAACAGAAAAATGGATAGACATATTAAAAAAACTAGGTCATGAAGTGTTTATTATGTCTGGAGAATTCGAGTCCTGGGATATGGATCATGATCATGATTATCTATTTCCCATTTTGTCTTTTTTTTCTACTGAAGCGGAGTGGGGACAACGGAAGGCATTTTTTGAACCAGATAAGGATCCGGACCCCTTACTCGATCATGTTGAAAAGAACGCCAAGCTCATTTATGAAGCCATGCTTCAATGGGTTGCAGATAAGAAGATTGAAGTCATACTTTCGGAGAACGCCTCGGCACTTCCTTGCCACCTTTCTATGGGTGTTGCTATTTATAAATTAATTAAAGATACGGGTTTACCCATTGTAACACACGACCATGATTTTCATTGGGAACGAGGTCAGCGTTATGTATCTAAGCATGCTGAAATTAACCAGTATGTAGACGATCACTTTCCGTTATTATTGCCCAATGTAAAACATGCTGTCATTAATACCTTTGGTCTGGAAACTTTCAAAAAACGATTCGACATTGATGCAACCTTGGTGCCTAATGTAATGGATTTTAATCGTGTTTATGGTGTTCCAACTCCAGAAAACAAATTTTTCCTTAGCGATATTGGCGTAACAGAAGATGAAATTGCATTGTTACAAGTCACTCGAATAGTCAGACGAAAAGGCATCGAAACCGCTATCTCTTTAATTGATAAGCTAGACGATAAAAAGCTGAAACTTGTCATTACAGGAAATAATAATGATGATGAGAATAAAGAGTATTATAATGAATTGTTAGATCACATCCATGAGTTGAATCTCTCCAATCAAATCATTTTTGCGGCACACAAGGTATTAGACCATAAAGATTTATCAGACGTTTATGCGCACGGTAGAGCCTGTACTTATTTTAGTACTTATGAAGGTTTTGGCAATGCCTTTGTAGAATGTGTACTTGCTAAAAAGCCCATATTTGTAAATAACTACAAGCCCGTCTACATGCAGGATATTGGTAATAAAGGTTTTGAAACGGTAATGATAGAAGACAGTAATTTGACCAATGAAAAAGTTCAGCAAATGTCTGACATCTTATATAACCCAACCCGATGTAAAGAAATCGGTGAATACAACTTCGAAGTTGGTAAAAAACATTTTTCCTATGAAGTCCTTGAGGAAAAATTAATCAGCTTATTCAAATTTTGAGC
>CAZDTI010000203.1:0-15546 GCA_964508085.1 uncultured Saprospiraceae bacterium
AGACCGCATTGTAATTGCTGGAATCAAAAAAGTAAAAATCATGGGTGCCATCATGAAAAGCGTTTCCATGGTCGCATAGTTATAATTCAGAATACTGGTATCAGGGAAAACCCACATGACTAGACCTAATATCACCAGAAAAACTCCGATGACTACATAGCCAACCAGAGAAGAGAAAAAAGATTGTACTTCCTTAAGAAATATACTCCACATAGTTTTTCATTTATTTGGTGGATAAGGTAGGTTTGGTAAATGAGGAGGATGTGGTTTCCCTTTTTTCGCATAATTCCGCGTTCCTTGGAAACCTAATCTACCTCATTTATCCCTACCACCCCATCTACCCTATCTTACTTAGTCGTTAATTGCTGGAAAACATCTTCCACACTAAATTCATTTTTATTCATTCCTAGCAAAACTAGATTTTCCTTAACGGCAAAGCGGAAGATTTCTGGACGAATATCCGCATTTGCATCAGCGGTAATTTTCCATTGATTTTGCCCGAGAGAACTAACCGATAAAACGCCAGTTATTTGTTCCAGCTTAGTTGCGGAAATAGCTTGTTGGAATTCTACCTGAACAACAGATTCTCCTTTTACCAACTGCTGTAAATTCTCAATTGGATCATCCGCTACCAAAGTTCCTCGGTTTATAATGAGTACCCGATCACAAAGTGCCTGAACCTCCTGCATGATGTGCGTAGAAAAGATGACCGTCTTTTCTTCCCCAAAGGATTTTATTAATCCTCGGATTTCAACCAATTGATTGGGATCGAGGCCAGAAGTTGGTTCATCGAGAATAAGTACCTCCGGATCATGCAGCATGGCCTGGGCCAATCCGACCCTCTGACGATATCCCTTTGATAAAGCACCAATGAGCTTATTTTGTTCGAGACCTAGGCCTGTACGTTCAATCATGTCAGCAACTCGACTGTTCTTGTTCGGCAACTTATATAGCCCTGCTACAAAACGCAGATACTCTTTGACATACATATCTTTATATAAGGGATTGTGCTCTGGAAGGTAGCCAATGGCTCTACGAGCAGCAATCGGATCTTTGGTGACATCGTGGCCTCCAACGGTTACATTACCTTCTGTTTGAGGAATGAAGCAGGTAATGATCTTCATCGTTGTCGTCTTCCCTGCGCCATTTGGGCCTAAAAATCCGAGCACTTGCCCCTTCCGAGCTTCGAAGCTGATATTATCTACTGCACGCTGGGTACCGTATATTTTGGTTAAGTTTTCTACTTTTACGGACATATATTGTATTGATCTGTTGGCTACACACTAAGTTCCTCTATATTATATGAGGATGTCATTAGACTTTGTCCCAATTCAAACGGCAAAACTACTAAAAAACGATACATCCCCCATGGCAATTGTAAGAAAAGATTTCAAGCTAAAAAGCAACCTTAACCTCAACTTCAATTCCCCTCTGTATGCGATTTTGCGCGAACCAAGCGCTTTGAGGTTGCGTTTGTAGTTGAAGTTGAGGTTGAAAAGAGCTTTTTGGATTAAAATAGACGGTCATTACTGATCCACTCCCTTTTTTATAGATAGAAAGTGGAATGTCCGTTTTTTTACAAAAAGTGTAGAAGGAGAAAACATATTGCGTACTCAATCAGTTCTTAAGATACTTCAGCTGTTATCTTGCACTTCTGGATCAATAAGTTTCAATCAAAACATACAATTCGTCATCATCAAAATCATCATAAAAAACCCATCATGACTTTTTTAAAAAATAGCCTTGCTATCTGCCTAATTTCCATTTTTTTCTCCTGTGGTTCTGATGCTACAGCCACAAAGGCCATAAAAGTGCCTACAGAAAAGCCCGTTACCGAAGTCCCTACCTCCAAACAAGCTGCGGATTTAAATGCCAAATCACTGGCAGATCTGAATCAAAAAAAGCTGGACCTTATCGAAGGCATGAGTTCGGGAGCGCCATCTGGGGAAGTGAAAGCTAAATTGGCGGATAAAACGCCACTTACTACCGCAACTAAAACTACTGAAAAAGAGGTGACTAAAGTTCCTGCGAAGGAGGCAGTAAGAGTAAAAGATGTAAATGTAGCAGTCAATGAAAAACCTTTATCTGTAAATGAAGAAAAGGTAAAGGAGCCAATAGTGAAGAAAGTAAAGGAAGTTATCACAAACAACAACACTTCTACAAACACTACTGAACCCAAAGAAAAAGAAGTAAAAAAAGAAGAGGAACGAATTGTTATAGATACTCGCGTGGACCACTCTCCTTTTGATGCCTTGCTGAGGAAGTACGTTAGTAATAGCGGTAAAGTAAATTACAAAGGGATAAAGGCCGATCAATCTAAGCTGGATGCTTATCTGAAAACACTGGCTGAAAAACCCATTCAGAGCGATTGGACGAAATCCGAAAAAATGGCTTATTGGATTAATGCCTACAATGCCTTCACCATCAAATTGATTGTTGACAATTACCCGGTAAAAAGTATTACCGATTTGGAAGGTGGAAAGCCTTGGGATAAAAAATGGATTAAATTAGGGTCAAAGACTTATAGTTTGAATAATATTGAAAACGATATTTTACGTCCAAAATACAAAGAAGCAGCTATTCACTTTGCTGTAAACTGTGCCGCTAAGTCCTGCCCTCCGCTCTTGAATCGTGCATGGACAAAAAGCAATCTAAAAGCGAATTTCAAAAAACAAGCTACTGCTTTTATTAATAATTCTAGCTACAACAAAATTTCTGGAGGAAAGATAGAAGTATCTAAAATCTTTGATTGGTATAAGGTTGATTTTGGGAACTTAGTGGATTACTTAAATCGGTATTCGACTACGAAAATTGATGCTGGTGCTGAGGTCGGGTATCTGGAGTATGACTGGCGGTTGAATGAGTAATTTTACTCGTTAATGGTTAAAAATAAAGCAGCCCTGATAGTTTGAAACTGTCAGGGCTGCTTTATTTTTTGATCTAAGCTTGTCTATAAAAGAGTACCCCAGTCAGAAACCACAAAGCCTTCAAAGCCCCACTCCCCTTTTAGGAGGTCTCGTTACAAATAAGTATCACCAGTAGCAGGAACTCCACCTCAAAGAAAATTTGTTCTCTGTTTATTATCAATAACCTAAGTATAGTTCTTCATTTCGATAGTGTACAACTAAAGCTATTCTTTTCACCCCGTTTTATAACATAATTAGTCATACAAGTAACCTTTTCCAGAAGGCTCCGTAATTCAAGAAAGTTAATGATTATCAGGTGAATCCCCTGAATGTCTCTTGTTTGAAAATACAAATAAAACCATAGTTCGCTTATGTTCACATTACAAAAACTGTCAGCAGTTCTTTTCTGCATCTTTTTTTCATTTACGCTGAATGCTCAAAGCGCTTTACAAAAAGCAGAATCCTATGCCAAGATGGATGCTCCTTTCCTAAGTATTAAATATCTTCAAAAGCATATTCGCAAGCAAAAAGAAGATCGCTCTGCGATGCGTATCCTTGCCAATACCTATTTACAGGTGAATATGGTTTCTCAAGGACAAAAGTGGTTATTGAAAGCTAATAATTCTCCTGCTGTTTTCAGCTATTTCCAAAGAAGAAATGCGATTAAGGCAGCCCAAAATAAAGAGCGATTAAGATCAGATAAAGAAATAGTTCCAAAAACGAAAGCGACTATTTTTGAGAACGGGAAACGGGGGGAAATGGTAATAGATGATCAATTACTTTTTGTGGCAGCAATTGGAACGATAGGGAGTATTATTTAATAATTTACAGCACTTAGTTTTTTAAATTAGTAGAATGAACATTTCCTTTATTTGCATAATTTGGAAGTAAGAATATATTCTAAAAAGAAAACCCGTTAAGCTTTTGATCGCTTAACGGGTTTTCTTTATCTCATCTTCTAGCTCTATTTCAATAGCATAAGAATGGATTTCTTGATTCCATTCTTATCTTACTATTCTTCGTCCTTCTAAATACTCCACCACCCTTGCATTAGCATACCTTTCAGACAAAACACGATTCATAAAATCCGAAGCATCGCTTTTATTATTGAACTTACCAAGTAAATAAGCATAGGTCCCTTTATTCGTTTCTTCTAACATTATATTTCCGTGCCTAGAAAATATTTCATGGCTTAAGGGTAGTTCGTAAGTGGAAATTACAATTTGAACTTTAAAGCCCGTAAAATCTTTGTTCAACTTTTTGGGAGCTTTAACAAAACTGTTGGTAGTAACTTCTTGCTCCGGCACCATTTTCACCATTTCTTCTTCTATAAGTTCTGATTCCGTTTCAAATGAATCATCAACAGAAGTATCTTCAAAAACAGGCATTTCTTCTTCCACTACTACTTCTTCTACCACCCTACCTCTTTCTGGTGTAGTTGTATTATTTGCTTTTGGTTTATTCATATTTTCTGGTGTCGGTACCTTTTGATCCTTTTTAGAAGGTACTCTATCTTTATCGATCACTTTCAGTTTAATTATTTGACCATTTGCGGTCTTCACTAAAAGAGTATCAGCGGTTTCATTCCTTCTCTTTTTAGCTGCCAGTTCTCTCTTAGCTACTGAAGTTTTTTTCTTCTCGCTAGTAGTTGATTTAGATTCCTTCTTTTTAGTGTCAACAGATTTTTTCTTTTCTTGAGCCTCCAATTGTTTTTTCAAGTCATCGGGCATTGTCTCCCCCTCTGCAACTTTGATCTCAGAGTTGGCCAATTCGGATAATAAAGCTTCCATTTTTTCTACTTCTTTCATTTCAAAAAGGCTTTGATTATCCAATAATTGATTATGTACATAACCTATCACTTTAAATTCGGTTCGTCGATTTTTCTGATGCCTTCTTTCACTACATTCCACACCATTTCCACAACTGTTTCGCAGTTTACTCTCCCCATAACCACGTGCAACCATTCTTTCTTTTGAGATTCCATTATCAATTAAATATTTCACAACAGATTCTGCTCTTTTAAGAGATAAGTTTTGATTAAATTTTGTATCACCTCTTGAATCGGTATGGGAGCCAATTTCTACCAGAAGATTCTTATTGTCATTTAGCACCAAGGCTAATTCGTCCAACTCCTTTTTTGCTTTAGTTTTGAGACGAGCTGAGCCCTTATCGTAATAGATATTATTAATTTCTATCTCCGTATTCATACTTATAGGTTGCATTTCTACATTGGCCAGTAATGTTCCCATTTCAAAACCTTCCGTTAATACATCAGAGACACCTGGTTTTACTTCCCCTACTCCATCAAAACATAAAATACATCCTTTTACATTTACGTAAGCTTCGAGCCTTTTATTAAAAAAGCCATCCTTTCTTAGAAGAATCGTGTAATGATTCCCTTGCTCAAAACGACAACTAAAAGTATGACTTGGATGATTTTTAAAATTCAAGACTTCTTTATTTGTAGTATTGTTATAAACTTCAATCCAAGCTCCGGTTATGGCATCTACGACCACATCTTCATCCGATCGAGCTGGGGCCAATGTTACTTCAAAGACATAACCTGGCAACCGTTCCATTTCAAATTTTTCAAAGATTTTATCATCAGCCGTTTTCCCAGTGGTCGTTATTACCTTTTCAATTCTTTCGAATGGTTTTTTATCAATTCGAATCAAGTAATTTTTACCTTCAGATAAGGCAACCTCAAACTTACCGTTGAGGTCAGTTTCTGCATTCCCTTTTAAGGCCTTGCTGTCATTGTCTATAACCGTTATGGCCGCTCCTTCTAGGTAACCTCTGTTTCCCGACTCATAGACATAACCCTGCAAAATTACTTGACTGAAAGCTGAAAAAGGTAGAAGAAAAAGAAGTAGGATTAAGCTTTGAGGAAAGAATGTCTTTCCAATTTGAAATTTTAGCGCATGAAGCCCTTTGAATTCTTTAATAAATTGATTGTTCATAAAGTATAAATCGTTTTTTCTCAACAGTAAGTATTAAGTTTGTGCTTTAAATTTTTGGCAATAATTAATTTCAAGCCATCTTGCTTGCTAAATCCTTCATTCTTTGAACCTTAGGCTAAAATCAAAATTATACAGATCTTAGTTTAATGTATTGCTAAAAATCGAAGCGCTAAATTACGAATAAACTATGAGTCTTAGAATAGTATTTATGGGGACGCCAGATTTTGCAGTACCCACTTTGGACGTATTAATTCAAAATGGTTACAATGTGGTTGGAGTTATTACTGCTACGGATAAAATGGGCGGCCGTGGTGGCAAGAAATTAATTCAGTCTGCTGTTAAAAAATATGCAGTTGAAAAGGGGTTAAAAGTGTTACAACCTCCAAAATTTAGGAACCCTGAGTTCCTTGCGGAATTACGAAGTTTAAAGGCTGATTTACAAATTGTAGTAGCCTTTAGAATGCTTCCTGAGGTCGTTTGGAATATGCCTCCTATTGGAACCATTAATTTACATGGTTCTTTATTGCCCGCTTATCGAGGAGCGGCTCCGATTCATTGGGCGGTTATTAACGGGGCTAGTATCACCGGTGTAACCAGCTTCTTTTTGAAACAGGCCATTGATACTGGTGATATTTTGCTTGCTAATACGATGCAAATAGGGCCTGAGGAGACAACTGGGGAGATTCACGACAAGATGATGATACTTGGAGCTGAAACCATCCTAAAATCCGTACAACTAATTGAGAGTCAAAACTATAGCCTAATTCCTCAAGATCCTTCCAAAGTTAGTAAAGCTCCTAAATTGTTTAAGGAAAATTGCGAAATTGACTTTGATAAACCTTCTAATTACATTCACAATTTTATCCGTGGTTTGAATCCTTATCCCTTGGCTTGGACAAAGATGGATGGCCAGGAAGTCAAAATTCTAAAAGCCAGAATAAAGTATGACCTACATTCTCATGAAAATGGTTCTATACACACTGACTACAAGCATTTTTTCCGTTTTGCTATTGATGCTGGATACTTAGAGGTTTTAGAGTTGAAGCCTGCAGGCAAAAGAGCAATGAAGATTAAGGACTTTCTTAATGGATACAAGAAATAACTGCCGCCCATTAGCTGTTAAATTCCCAGATTCGCTTAGCAGGTAAGTCCTATATAATTTTATAGATTAGAAAAACATGTAAAGAAAATTACGCCTGAGTAAATGTTTATTAAGTTAAATTACATTTTATTGATGTTTTCTTTTGCCATAAGCATCAGCTTATCGGCCCAAAAGGACAGTACCTATAGTGATTTTGGTGGAGTTATTTTTATGGATTCTTTGGTGGTAACGGCTTCCAAAAACGGGTTCGATAGTGAAGACTTCATAGATATGATTCAAAAAGACTCTTCTTTTTATCAAGCTTTTGAACATATTCGATTGTTGGAATATAAGTCTGGAACTGACATACGATTTTATGATGAAAATCAGCAGCAAATAGCCCAATTGCAGAATACGATACTGCAAGAGGTGGAGGGATGCTTTAGGACTATGAAAATTCTGGAACAAGAAGTAGATGGCAATTATTACAAGCACAATAAAAAGCCTCGATACTATGCTGCTCGAATTTATGAGGGCGTATTTTTCACCTATGAACCCACTTGTCATCAAAGCGGTCCAAAAAGGCCTTCTAATATAACCGAAAAGCGAATTGAGGATTTAAAAGTCTTGATTTTCAAGCCAGGTTCGGTAGTAAATGTGCCGCTTGTCGGTAAGAAAACACAGATCTTTGACAAATCATTACAATCTTATTACGAGTACTCTATTAAATCAAAAAGGTATAAATCGGGAGTTGATTGTTATGTTTTTTCTACAAAATTAAAACCTAACTTAACAAAAAACACACGTCAAAAAACGATCATTAAAAGTTTAGAAACTTATTTTGACAAAAGCACCTTTTCAGTGGTCGCTAGAAATTATGATTTGTACTATGACGGAGCACTCGTTGAGCTTGATGTAAAAATTAACATTGAACTTACAAAACACAATGGTCAATACGTTCCGGAATTTTTACATCTGGAAGGAAGCTGGGATATTCCCTTGAAAGCTAAGGAGCGACTTTGGTTTGAAACAACATTTGATTATTTGGTGCCTTAAATTGACCATTAAACTCGTACTTTCGCCCTGAATGGAGACTGTTTCATAAAGTGTGTCAGCGGGCGGATTTCCCTTTAGGGATTAAGGGCTGCGAGAGGATGGACACGCTTGTTAGAACAATCTCCCTGAATGCGAATTCTTCATTACTAACTAATACCGCCTAACAACTAAAATGCAGATAGCCCTCGACCTCAGTTCCTACGCTACTGAACTCCGTTTGCGTAAGCAAAATGGAAAGCGTCAGGTCTATGATCCTGCTCGAAAAAAATTTGTGGCATTTACGCCAGAGGAGTTTGTACGCCAATTGCTGATCGCCTATTTGCTTAAAGAAAAGAATTATAATATCAATCGCATCGCAGCCGAAAAAAGCATTACATATAATGGTATGCTCCGTCGTTTCGATTTGGTCGTTTTTGATCAGGAAATGAATCCTTTTTTGCTAGCAGAATGCAAGTCCGCAGATCAGCCAATCAATCTTTCCGTTTTTGAACAGGCCAGTCGATACAACAGTAGTTTGAATGTACCTTATTTGTTGGTAACCAATGGGCCAGAAATTCATTGTTGTAGGATGGATTATACAGAGAATAGCTATGTATTTTTGACAGAGATTCCCGATTATCCAGTCTAATCGGCTTTATCAATCCACTGCTTTTACAACATATCCTTATGCCGTTCGAATCATAGAATTATTGCCCGGAAGGGGCTGTCTCATATTGTCTATTTTACTTGGTTTTAAAGCAAAAATTCGCTCAAAAGGACAATTCATTATTTTCCCCTCCATTTTTCATTATTTCCTCATATAGAATAAGTATTTTGCGGACTAAATTATTCAGGTAGTAACAACATAAGATTAACTTGTTCGTCTACAAGCATTTAGCGAAATCACAGTAACTCAATAGTAACAGGTTTTAACCAAATGTTTAAATATAAAGGCAACCAAATAATTTTTTGTGTAACAATTAAACATGAGAAAACCATCACACAGAAAAGATAAAATTCTGATAACGGGTGCTAGTGGCCAGATTGGAACAGTACTCACCAATGCTCTGATTCGGCAGTATGGGGAAAGCAGTGTAGTGACCTCAGATATAAACCCACCTTCAACTCAAACGACAGCTTTCGAAAAGCTCAATATTTTGGATACTGATAGACTTTCAGAAATTGTAGATCACTATCAAATCACTCAAATATATCATCTGGTCGCTATTCTTTCTGCAAAGGGAGAACAAAATCCTTCATTTACCTGGGAGGTCAATATGAAAGGGCTTTTCAATGTCATGAATTTGGCGGTGGAAAAAAAATTAGATAAGGTTTTTGCACCAAGCTCTATTGCTATTTATGGAGATACAACACCAAAAATAAAAACACCTCAACAGACTACTTTTAATCCAACCACAGTTTATGGCATTAGCAAATTAGCTGGTGAACTCTGGACCAATTATTACCATCAAAAATACAATCTGGACGTCAGAAGTATTCGCTACCCTGGCATTGTTGGTCACCAAGGAATGGCTGGTGGTGGTACAACGGATTATGCTGTTGACATTTATCATGCGGCTGTTAAAGAAGAAAGTTTTGATTGTTTCCTTTCGGAAGACACGAGACTTCCTATGATTTATATGGATGATGCTATTAGGGCTACTTTGGAATTGATGGAAGCTCCCAAAGAACAGATTTCAATTAGAGAAAGTTATAATTTAACGGGGATGGATTTTACGCCAAAGGAAATCGCAACTTCTATCCAACAATATAAACCCGAATTTAAAGTTACTTACTCTCCTGATGAGCGACAAGCCATTGCTGATTCTTGGTCGGATAGTATTGATGATTCTTTAGCTAGGAGAGATTGGGGTTGGGCTCCTAAATATGATTTGGATGGAATGACGAGGGATATGTTGTTTCATTTGAGTAAAAAGTATAAGGTGAAAACTTAATTTTTCATATTTAGCTTTGGCTCTAGATGAATTCATCTGCTCACTATTAGTGGGAGTAGATTCCCCCTTTAGGGTCTAGGGGTAGCGATTGCAAATCCCATGTTCCATTGTTGATGACCAAATGAAGTTACTTAGAGCCCCAGTCTTACTACAAAGAAAGCAATATTGTTTATATAAATTCTACAACATTACATTTACAAAAACTATAAATACAAATGTTTAAAAACATACGACCTGTTCTGCAGGATGAAATCAGTGAAATAAAAGATGCCGGACTTTACAAAGAAGAGCGTGTCATTACTACTCCTCAATCTGCGGAGATAGAAACGACTAAAGGAGCAGAAGTGCTTAACTTTTGTGCCAATAATTATCTTGGACTTTCCTCTCACCCTTCTGTGATTCAAGCGGCTAAGGCAGCAATTGATACCCATGGTTTTGGGATGTCTTCGGTTCGTTTTATTTGTGGGACACAGGACATTCATAAAGAACTAGAAGAAAAGACAGCAAAGTTCCTAGGCATGGAAGATTGTATTTTATATGCCGCTGCTTTTGATGCAAATGGAGGCTTGTTTGAACCTTTGCTAAATAAAGAAGATGCCATTATTAGTGATTCATTGAATCACGCAAGTATCATTGATGGTATTCGATTGTGTAAAGCTGCTCGTTACCGTTATAAAACCAATGACATGGTTGACTTGGAAGAAAAACTCAAGGAAGCTCAGGGCGCCAGAAGACGATTGATTGCTACTGATGGTGTTTTCTCTATGGATGGTACCATCGCTCAAATTGATAAGATCTGTGATCTAGCTGATAAATATGATGCCATGGTTATGGTGGATGAATGTCATGCAACTGGTTTCATCGGTAAAACAGGTAGAGGTACGCACGAACATTGTGATGCAATGGGGCGGGTAGATATCATCACGGGGACTTACGGGAAGGCACTTGGTGGTGCTTCTGGTGGTTTCACGGCAGCACGTAAAGAGATTGTCGATATTTTGCGTCAGCGTTCCAGACCTTACTTATTTTCAAATACTTTAGCGCCACCTATTGTTGGTGCCTCCATAAAGGTTTTGGATTTGTTATCCGAAAATACGGCGCTTCGAGATAAATTGGAAGACAATACTTCTTTCTTTAGAAAAGAAATGACAGCTGCTGGTTTTGATATTATTCCTGGAGTTCACCCTATTGTTCCGATAATGCTGTATGATGCAAAGTTGTCGCAAACTTTTGCCAATGAACTATTGAAGGAAGGAATTTATGTGATCGGGTTTTACTATCCAGTGGTTCCTAAAGATTTAGCAAGAATTCGGGTGCAAATGTCTGCGGGCCATGATCGAGCCCATTTGGAAAAGGCAGTGGCTGCTTTTACGAAAGTTGGAAAAGCTTTAGGAGTTATTAAATAACTAACCGAAAGTAGTAATGCAAAAAGCCTGTTTGAATCATAAGATTCAAACAGGCTTTTCTACTTAAGTACGATTTAAGATTTTTTACTTCAGGATTTGGGCAGTTCTCAATCCTTGTTCAATTCTTTTTAGGTGAATCGGCATATCTTTCAATACCTCAATCGACTTCGTGTGGTACTTTCGGAAACTTCCATCGACTTTTTTAGCTTTGTCAGTCGCATTGTCAAGTTTGGAAAGCAGGCTGATCAGTTTGTTAAAATCATTTGAATCCATGACTTATAAAGTTTAAGGTGATTAAATGGGTGGTAGCTTGGTTCTTTATTTAACTACCTTTGTTCATAAATGTTGCATTAAAAATACACATTTTTAAACAAACTTTCAATTTTAAAAATAGTGGAATATTTGGTAGGATTGGTTAGTAATTCTTAGTTAATACAAAAATAGCGCCATTCCTCGACTCGCTCCTGGCGTCGCTCGCTCGGAATGACAATTGGTGGTATTATTTCTTTTCTTGATTTAATTCAAAGATTTGTTTGTTTTCTTTAGCAAACACAGTGATCCTTCTGTCACTTAAGTGAACTCAACGATCCCCTTTATTATCAACGGAGCCCTTCTCACTCCTATTCCCAGCAAGCGAAGCTAGTCCTTTGCCATTCTCAGCGAGCAAAGCGAGTCCCTTGTCATTCCGAGCGAGCGAAAAGCGAGTCCCTTGTCATTCCGAGCGAGCAAAGCAAGTCCCTTGTCATTCCGAGCGAGTGAAACGAGTCCTTTGTCATTCCGAGCGAGCAAAGCGAGCCGAGGAATCATTTCCACTTCGGCAAAGGCACGGTCTTCATCACTACCTGGACGGTTTCCCGAATACGTTCCTCAAAAAGGACAATTTTCCCACGGGTTAATTCCTCCAGCACATCTTCATTATAGTGCCTTACCGTAAGGAGTTCTAAGTCTTTTGTAGTGGCTACCTTGTAATTTTCTTCCAACACTTTTATCAACTGTTCCAAACGCTCTGAACGGTGAGTTACACAAGCAGAAAAACTAATAGCCATATTCTGCATCATGTTTACTCGAATGCGATGTTCATCAAGCAACTTGAAAATGTGACTCAATTCTTTTTCCGTAACAAAAGAAAAATCTTTAGTAGAAATGTGAATCAGCGATTGGTTCTTCTCTACTACAATGACAGGTGGGTATTTGATTAATTCCTCTCCTCTCGAAATCAAGGTTCCAGCGTCATTGGGGTTAACGAAAGACCTAACTTGCATTGGAATATTTTTATTCTGGAGTGGCTTTATGGTTTTTGGATGGATCACCTTTGCACCGTAGTATGTCATCTCTATGGCTTCTTTGTAAGATAAGCGATCTAACAGAACAACATTTTCAAATAGCCTGGGGTCTGCGGTTAGCACACCGGGAACATCTTTCCAAATGACCATGCTTTCTACATCGAGGCAATAAGAAAAAATAGCGGCAGAAAAATCAGATCCTTCGCGGCCAAGGGTGGTATTCCAATTTTCGGAAGTACTACCGATAAAACCTTGGGTAAGTACCACTTGGTTGTTTTCTAACAAAGGTTTTACTTTTGCATTAATTTTTTGATTGGTTTCTTCCCATTGGACCAAGGCATCTCTAAAAGTGTCATCGGTTAATATCACATCACGGGCATCTAACCAAGTACTTCCGACATTTTGCTCCGCCAGGTAGGCAGATACAATTCTTGTAGACACCAACTCTCCCACCGATACAATTTGATCATAGAGGTAATCAAATTTATCTACAACCGGATCCTCCAAAACCCATTCTATCTCAACAAATAAATCATTGACCTGAGCGAAGGCTTCGTGGTTCTGCGGAAAAAGTTCTGCCATGAGTTTGAAATGCTGATCTCTACATTGCTGAAATAACTCCATGGCGTTTTCTTTGCCATTGAAATAAGCTTCTACAATTGCTTCTAAAGCATTAGTGGTTTTTCCCATAGCAGAAACCACCACCACAAGTGGGCCCTTTCCTTGGTTTTGAATGATTTGACAAACATTCTTTATTCCTGCTGCATCTTTTACAGAGGCACCTCCAAATTTGAATACTTTTCCCTTCATCTGTTCCTTGTTTTTGTTGTTTCTAACAATGTGGCGCAAATATAGTTTTTAGTGTGGTAATTTGTACTAATTTTAGGGCATCTAAAATTTCAAAAAAAAATGCTCTCTATTCTCATTCCAATATACAATGAAGCTGTTGGTCCGTTAGTACACAAACTGGCTGAGCAAGCACATGGTTTATTGGACTTTGAAATTCTTTGTTTTGATGATGGTTCTGAAGCCTCTTTTCAATCAGTCAATAAAACAACATTAGGTAACATTCCAGAAGTGGAATATAGAGAGATGTCTAGTAATCTTGGTCGTTCGAAGATCAGAAATGTTTTGGCGGATGCCGCTAAAGGAGAGTACCTTTTGTTTATGGATTGTGATTCCAAAGTAGTTCGAGATGATTATTTAGCAACCTATGTAAAATCGCTTGATCCAAATACTTTACTCTACGGTGGTCGATGTTATGACCCGATTCCTCCCAAGAACTCTAAGTTTTTATTTCATTGGACGTATGGTATTCAAAGAGAACAACAGCAAGTAACCGTCAGAAAAGAACGACCTTATCACTCCTTTATGACCAATAACTTTTTGATTCCCACTATCCATTTTCAGCAAATTCGCTTTGATGAAAGTTTGACGCAGTACGGCCATGAGGATACTTTGTTTGGGATGGAGTTGAAAAAACAGGGCATTAATATATTGCATTTGGATAATCCTTTGGAACACACCGGCCTGGAAACGGCGGAAGTTTTTTTGGATAAGACACAAAAGGGTATTGAAAATTTGCATCAGCTATTGTTGGATGGAAAGATAGTGGAGACCAAGTTGACGAAGGCTTATGGTCTTTTGAGGAAGATAGGCTTGGATGGTTTGTTTTTGAAAAGCTTTAGCTTTGCTGAAGAATGGATTTATAACAACTTAATTACGGGGGAGATGAGTATGCGACTTTTTGATTTGTATAAGTTGGGATTGATGGTGCGATTGGGGAAGAAAGGGTGACCCTATAGGGACTGGGGTTAGACATTCAATCAATCCAACCCCAGACGAAAAAACTAATCAAACATCCTCTCCACCCTTTTTTCTCCTTTTAAGCATCCCATACCAGCTCTCCCTTTTCACCCAAACCAAACCACACAAAAATAACATCGGCCAAATATTCAGCATAGAAAGTAACACCGTTTGCACACTACCCCATCCATTTAAAAAACCGTCTTTCGATTTTTGAAAAAAGGATTTGTTCTGCACAAATAATTTATCCTGATATTCTACCTGCTGGTAAATTTCTAATTTGATTTCACTAAGATCTACCTTGTCCGCTAAAAATCGGAGTTTGCCTTCTTTGGCTTCTATTTCTTCCTGCAAAACTCTGATTTTCTCCTCTGCTTCAAATATTTGAGAAAGCGATTTGGCTTCGTCTCTTAGCATCTTTTCATACTTCGCCTTAATCTCTTTTTTCACTTTGAGACGGCTTTGAATATCCACATATTCTTCGGTGACATCTTGGGAGTGAATCTTCTTATGATTGGTGAAAATAGCTTCAGTAGAAATGGCTTCTAACAATGGTTCGAAGTTAGCATTAGGAACACGGAGACTCATAATGTTATTCACCATTCGAGCGGAGGAATTTAGGTTCATTCCAGAGACATAAGCGCCGTATTTTTCTGCCAACTGATGAATTGTAGCGGTAGTGTTATCTAAATCAGCTACCTGGAGTTTGTAATCTGCTGTTTTGATGACTTCTCTGGGGATGGCGGGAGTGCGGACATTGACGCCTGACGAGGAAGATTTCTTATTGTGTGCTCGCCCAACTTCAATATTCTCTTCTAATTCTATATTTTGGAGATGTTCTATGTCGCCGTTCGCCCAATTCCCTTCCGTGTTAATATCTTTTGTATAAGAACTAGATTGACTTTTATCAACGCTACAAGAAACTAGGAATATACATAGTAAAAGATAAGATAGATTTTTCATAAGGAGCAGTTTATTTGGTTAAAATATACTACTCAGATGCAGTGATAATAAAAAATGGTGTGTTGCACATTAAAACAATTCGTGCTTTTGGTTGCACCACTTTGGCTTCTTTCCGTCCATCAATGCAATATCCGCCAAACCATCTCCCGCA
>CAZDTI010000204.1:0-4013 GCA_964508085.1 uncultured Saprospiraceae bacterium
GTGGACAATTGTTCCGCTATGTCTGAAGTAAGTATTACATCAAGTGATGTCAGTACGCAAGGACAAGGTTGTTCGGAATTCAGCTTTATTATCATCAGAACATGGATGGCTACTGATATCTGTGGAAATACGTCTACTTGCTCGCAAATCATAACAGTAGAAGACAATAATCCACCTGTAATTACTTGTCCGGCAGATGTAACAGTAGAATGTGATCAACCTACTGACCCTGGCGCTACGGGTAATGCAACAGCTACAGCCGACAACTGTGCAACAGATGCTCAATTGACGATTACTTTTATAGATGTTTCTACACAAACTCCAACCGGTTGTGGAAACGATACTTATACTATAACTCGAACCTGGACCGCTTCTGACCCTTGTGGGAATTTAGCAAGCTGTGTACAAACCATAAATGTAGAAGATACGACACCTCCTGCAATCGTTTGTCCAGCAAATACAACGATAGAATGTGATGAAGATACTTCGCCTGCAAACACAGGAATGGCAGTAGCAGTAGACGATTGTGCTCCTGCAGATGAGCTAACCATTACATTTTCTGATGTTTCTACCCAAATGGGAAGTGGCTGTGGTCAATACCAATATACGATAACACGTACTTGGACCTCGACAGACCCTTGTGGGAACGCAGCGACTTGTATACAAATAATTAATGTAGAAGATACAACAGAACCAGTCATAGTTTGTCCAGCAGATGTTAACCTTAGCTGTACTGATTCTACCGATCCAATGGCTACTGGAACAGCTACGGGAACAGACAACTGTTCTGCCGTTAATGAAGTTAGCATTACTTCCTCAGATATAAGTACACAGACAGCAACAGGGTGTGGACAATTCACGTACACAATTACGCGTATCTGGACGGCTACCGACGGTTGTGGAAATACTTCAAGTTGTATACAAACGGTCAACGTAGCGGATACACAAGCGCCAGTAATCACCTGTCCTCCAAGTCAGACACTAACTTGTTTTGAAACGGTACCAACGCCAATTACTACTGCCGCAGATTTCATAGCAGCAGGTGGAACAATCAGTGACGATTGTACTTCGGCATTGACAGACTTTACGGTTTTTGCGATTAATGATGACAATGGAGGAGATAATTGTCCTGGTAATGGAAGAACAGTAATTAGAACTTATTATGTGCTTGATGCCTGTGGTAATACAACTACTTGTGAACAAACTTTCACTTACTTAGAGAGTTCAGAAGGACCAGTTATTACCTCAATTTTACCATCCTGCTATAAATACTGTGCTTCCTTAGCGAATCCAATGGAGACAGACATTACTTACGACACAGACTGTTCCTTCGGCGCAACGGTAAGCATCACGGGGCCAGTTCAGATCGGACAGGAAAATTGCCCGGGCTCTATTTATCGATATACCTACACTGTTACGGATGATTGTGGCAGAACGTCTTCGCCAGTGACCCGAGACTTTATTATTGGAAATGATGGACCTACAATAGAATGTGCTCCTTTTAATTTGATTTTAGAATGCGGTGATCCAAATAATACGGAATACATAAATGACCATTTAGCTCAAGTGAACGTGAACACCTCTTGTGAACTAGGGTATACCGTCAACTACTTCCCACAAAATTTCAATTTGGTTTCTTGTGGTTCTGCAACAGTTGTAACTTTTGTAGCAACAGATGATTGTGGACGGACAGCAAGTTGTACTACAACTGTAGCTATCCAGGATAACACTGCTCCTGTATTTACATCTATTCCGCCATCGATATGTGATGTAACGAATTGTTCAGCTGATGTGAACTTTTGGTACAACCACTGGATTGACTACATGGAAGATAATTTAGAGGCAGAAGATGCTTGTGATACAAATGTTAGTATTCAGGCAGTAAATACGCCGTTGAATACGAATTGTCCAAATGGAGATGCCAGCACTGTAGTGACTTTTGTAGCGACTGATAACTGTGGAAATGAAGCAGAAATTACAGGGACATTTATTATTGAAGCAACACCTCCAAGTAACCTTACATTGATGGGCGTTTTGGCTACAGAAGAGTCGGAAACAGTGGAAGGCGTAATGGTAAGTTTAGAAGGAAGCAATGCATCACAGCAGTTCCAGACAGGGGTGGATGGAATTTATGGATTTAATGATTTAGTGTCTGGTGAAAATTATACGGTTAGTCCATACTTGGATGAAGATCCATTAAATGGAGTCAGTTCTTTTGACTTAGTATTGATTTCGAAGCATATTTTACAATTAAGTTTACTGGATTCTCCTTATAAAATGATTGCGGCGGATGTAAACGGTTCAGGAAGTATCACAACAATGGATTTAGTAGAATTACGTAAGTTGATTTTACATATAGAAGAAGACTTCCCAAATAATACTTCCTGGCGTTTTGTGGAAGCAGCTTTTGCATTCCCTGTACCTAGTAACCCATTCGCTACAATTTTTCCAGAGGAAGTGTATCTCAATGGTTTGATCGCTAATGAGCAACATGATTTCGTAGGCGTTAAAGTTGGTGATGTTAATGGTACTGTAACTGCAAATGCTATGGCCGATGCTGAAGCGCGAACCTTTGTGGATGACTTAGTATTGGAGGTTAAGGACCAGAAGTTGAAAGCAGGTGAAACCTATGAAGTTACTTTCCAGTCGAATAATTTTGATGCCATACATGGTTATCAATTTACCTTGAATTTTAATAAGGATGTTGTTTCTTTTGTTGGGCTTAGCTCGGGAGAGTTGCCTGGTATGAATGAGAATAACTTTGGATTGACGTTGTTAGATAGAGGAGCTATCACCACGAGTTGGACTGCTCAGGAAGGACAGGATTTGGAAAAAGGATCTGATTTGTTCACTCTTGTTTTTACGGCTAAAGCCGACGCGACCTTGAGCGAAGTTCTTAATGTAAATTCTCGTTATACGAGAGCAGAAGCTTATAATGGTAACTTAGAATTGATGGATGTAGGACTTCGTTTTGAAACGGACGAAATTGTAACAACAGATTTCCGTTTGTATCAGAATATGCCTAACCCATTCAAAGAGGAAACTGTAATCGGGTTTGATTTGCCAGAAAGTACGAAAGCAACACTTAGTGTTTACGATGCTTCGGGACGTATACTGAAGCAGGTTGATGCCGAATTTAGAAAAGGGTATAACAGCATTAACTTGTCAAAGGATGGTTTGTCCTCTGGATTGTTGTACTACAAATTAGTAACACCAAATGCTACAGCAACGAAGAAGATGATTGTTCTTAAATAGCTATGTAGTGCAAGTTTCTAAGAAGAATGGTAATTGAAAAATGGTCCGATGGCATCAAAGCCGTCGGACCATTTTAAATTTTGTAGGTTGACATGAAGTTTCATCTTTAGGTTTACTCCTCTTCTTCACTTTGCTCAAATTCATACACAATCAAATCCTCCAACATCTCCTCCAAATTCGGTTTGGGGACCATTCCTTTGATCTGCTCCAAAACTTGCTTGTTCTTTATGAAAATCAAAGTGGGCATACTCCTTACCTTGAAAAAAGCGGTCAACTTCGGATTCTGATCCACATTCACTTTAGCTACTACCGCCCGATCTTTAAATTCCACCGAAAGCTCATCAATGATAGGGCCGAGTACCTGACAAGGTCCGCACCAGCTGGCATAAAAATCAAGTAAAATGCCCTGATCTGTTTCAACATATTCATTGAAGTTGGCGTCGGTGATTTCGAGGGCTTTAGGTTTGTCTTTCTTTTTACTCCAGAACATGATGGATTGTTTTTAAGGTTCTTTTTAAAAGGGTGGATGGGTAGATGGGTGGATAGGTAGATGGGTTTTCCCACTAGCGCAAAGTGGTACGCACCAAGAGAAAACCCATCTACCCATCTACCTGCCAACCTATCTACCCACTCACTCTAACGTCTTATTCTGAAGATTGTTGAGCAAAAAAGAGGGCATTTTTATTTAAATCATATAAACCAAACTCATCTGTTTGCCAAGCCGTGTTTCTGCTTAATTTATCTTTGGTTATAGTCCC
>CAZDTI010000204.1:4113-15527 GCA_964508085.1 uncultured Saprospiraceae bacterium
TTTGCCCTTCATACCCAACAGAGCGCCGATTGAAATTTTATGCGTTCGTTCAGAAAGGACGACATTATTATTCTTAGCATGTTCCTTTAGTTCGGCTGTCCAAGTTTCCATGTCGCTGGAAAACGCAGCATATCTAAAATATCGTAGATAACCACCATAGAAAAAGCGAGTATCTTGAGAGAGGTCTCCAAAGTATCTTTTTAGCTTAGCGTTTAAGTAAATCAAATTATCTCTTTCACCAGAAGAGGAAGGGGAGGCACCAAAGGAGTAGAATATTTTAGAGGAATTAAAAGAAGCCCCAATCTCAAAGGATGTTCGTTCATTTATAGGGCTCTCGTAAGCCAGTCCAAGTCTGTCTAGAAAGCCAGTATACAATTTTACTTCTCTGGTTTGGCTAAAGAGTGTAGCGCAGTTTAGGATAGAGAATAGCACGAATAAAAAAGGTAATCTAGTCATGATTGTTAATTTTAAAGATTTTGAAAATAACGGCTGTTTTTATAGTTCCAAATTTATACGCTATTTGAAAAAGACCATTACGGATATGTTTCTAAGGTTTACCAATTAGTTAATCAAAGGAGAAATGGCTTACGAATATGTATCGCAGGGAAAAGGTTTTTGGGTGTAAGTTGTTGATTATTAATTTGTTAGATTTGTCTTTTTTATAAAAAGAGATTTAGAAAATCTTGCTACTTTTTTCTTTTCGCATGGAGGCATTTTCTTACCTTACTCGAAAATTAAAAAGACATGAAAAGCCTTTCCAAGAAAATCGCCCTGCGTATCTCAATTCAAGCCAGCTTTTATTTATTTCTATTATTGTTTTCCACTTTATTAACCGCCCAGACCAAATACATCTATTGCGGCCATCTCATTGATGGAACCGATAAAAAAGTGAAAACAGAACAGACGATAATCGTGGAGGGAAAAAATATTACAGAAGTGAGGGCAGGCTATGCCACTGCGCCCAAAGGCGTTAAAGTGGTCGACTTAAAAGACCATTATGTGTTGCCCGGATTTATGGATATGCACGTGCACATAGAGCACGAGTCAAATCCGAAACGTTACGAAAATCGTTTCCGTGACAATCCGGCAGACATCGCACTAAAAGCCACCCAGTATTGTGAACGGACTTTAATGGCGGGATTTACAACCATTAGAGATCTGGGTGGAACCGGTGTCAATGTCTCTTTGCAAAAAGCAATTGCCAGGGGTTTTGTTCGAGGCCCTAGAATTTATACGGCTGAAAAATCATTGGCGACTACCGGGGGGCACGCAGATCCTACCAATGGGGTGCGTTCTGATTTGAAAGGAGATCCCGGTCCAGCGGAAGGCGTGGTGAATGGAGTTGAAGATGCAAAAAAAGCGGTTCGTCAACGATATAAAAATGGAGCGGATTGTATTAAAATCACTGCAACAGGTGGCGTACTCAGTGTTGCCAAAGATGGTTCTGGGCCACAATTTACCATCGAGGAAATAAAAGCCATCGTCGAAACTGCTAATGATTATGGAATGGTAACCGCAGCCCATGCGCATGGTGTGGAAGGAATGCGTCGTGCTATTCTTGGCGGCATCAACAGCATCGAACACGGCTCTTACATGAATGAAGAAATCATGGATTTAATGATCAAGCATGGAACTTATTATGTGCCGACAATCTTAGCGGGAAACTTTGTTGCGGAGAAAGCAAAAATCCCAGGTTTCTATCCGGATATTGTTGTTCCTAAGGCTTTGGCTATTGGCCCTCAAATTCAAAATACTTTTGCAAAAGCTTATAAGCATGGAGTTAAGATTGCCTTTGGAACAGATTCGGGTGTTTCGTATCACGGTGATAATGCAAAGGAATTCGCGCTGATGGTAGAGGCAGGAATGCCACCGATGGAAGCAATTCTTTCTGCTACAGTGAATACGGCGGATTTAATGCGGATATCGGATAAGGTAGGGACGATAGAAAAAGGGAAGTGGGCGGATGTGGTTGCGGTGAAGGGGAATCCCTTGGAAGAGGTGGAGGTGTTGCAACGGGTGCAGTTTGTTATGAAGGAGGGTAGAGTTTATAAAAAAGGTGGGGTTGGGTATTTTGAGTAGGAAAATATAGGACTGCTTAATATCAAATTATTCAATTATCTTTGCGAAATATCTCTTAATTATCTACGGTTTCAATTTGCTATGAATAATAAAATATTAGTGTTCTCTATTTTGATTTTATCTGCTTTTAGTTCTTTTGCTCAACAAGAAAAACCTATTGTTGAAGAAGAAGTGCCAGTTTTTGAAGATAGTAGTATTGGGAAAAAGGCAGTTAAGTCGATGTATAATTATAATAGAGGTGAAAAGTTGCCAAACCGTCTGGAAGACTACGAGGGACTCAAACGCCTTACTATTTATCACATTGGAGATAATGAGTTTCCAGTTGTATTCTCTGAGTTGAAAGAATTAAAAACTTTGACCATTTCTTCAGAACATCTGGAACAAATTCCTGAGGTAATTGGTGATCTGGCTAATTTGGAATCATTAGAGATTAAAGTAGATGTCCTACGATCTATTCCAAAATCTATTGGAAAATTAAAGAATTTAAAGTCGTTAAGAATTAATTGTCTTAAGTCAGGATTGGAGCGCTTGCCAGATGAAATAGGAGGGCTTTCTTCTCTGGAAAAATTATATATTCGAAGTGAAAGCCTTTCTGAATTGCCTGATGTATTTAGTCAGTTAAATTCGTTGAAGAGTGTAGAATTGAAGAAGGCGAGAATTACTGAATTACCAGCAAGTTTTTACCAACTTAAAAAGTTAGAAAAGTTATATGTATCCTTTTGTAGTTCTTTTGTTGAATTGTCTGATGATATTTCAGGATTGTCAGAACTTAAGTATCTAAGTATTCACGAAACCGCGTTAAAATCTTTGCCAAAAGGAATTGAAGATCTAGAAAAGTTGAAAGAGCTAAGTGTCACTCCTTTATATATCTCCCTTAGTATATTACTTGATTTTAGTAAGTTGCAAAATTTAGAAAGTCTGTATTTTAAATCAGTAAAAAATCCTGAGGTCCTACTAGACTCAATCTGCTCGGCTCGTTTGTCAAAATTGAAATCTATTGGTTTAAGAGCTACTGAATCGTTCTCTATTAAAAAGAATTTGAATAATTTAATTGCTCTCGAAAAAATGTCTTTTAGATCCTCGATTCCAAGAATAGAAGAAGAGATAAACAATCTTACTAAAATACTCTTTTTTGATATAAGAAACGGGTTTGAAAACTTTTCAACGATAAAAAAAATTACGAGTTTAGAATCTATTGTTTTTACAAAATCAACCTATTCAGAGGAAGACTTAACAGGCTGCATAAAAGATTTGGCCGAAATGAAAAACTTGAAGGCAATCAGTCTTGCAAATAATGATTTAAAGGAATTCCCTTTGCTATTATTAACACTGGAGAATTTGGCTGATCTCAATGTGATAGGAAATGAGATTACGAGTATTCCAAAAGAAATTAGATTTGATAAGAATTTTAGGAAAATAACATTCGGTGGTGTTCAGAAAGGAAATATTGGTAAAGATGCTTTGGATGAATTGAAAAAGCAAAATCCTCGTGTTATAGTATGGTAAGTCAAACTCCTACGTTAGTACCATGGAGTAGGGAAGCTTAATTTGGTATTCGTTTTATTATTGCAACAAAAAAAACAAACGGCTTCTCTTTCAACCATCGCCCATCAAAAGTAAACCAATGAATCATCAACATCCCAAGCGTTAAATCCGCAAAATCTACAATGATTAATATGCCGATGTGCAGACCAATCATCGCTAGCCAAATCCACATTCGAGTACCTTTAAAAATGGCAAAAGGAAGAAACACAATTTCTAAGGTCAGTACCAGCCATGTATTTATTCGGATTATATTTTCGGGTAACTGAAGTAGTAAATTTCTTACCCAACTATCCCTAGCTAATGGGTTTTCTAACAAATGAATAAGAGCCGTGCCGTCTTTCCAACTTGGAGATAGAAGCTTGTCGACTCCACTTATGGTGTAACCCAATGACATCAACACCCAAGCTCCAACAAATAAGATCATCGGAAATTCCCATTGTTTACCAATAGTTTTTTTGGATATAGATATTGGCTCTCCTCTAGGAATGGCGATACAACATAAAAGGATCCATCCAATGTATGGAATGCCCGGATTTAAGATGAGGTTATTTCTATCAAATAAACAGACCCATCCATACCATAACAATAATGCCGTAATTTGCCGTTGAAACCCAATCGTAAATAATAAGGCTAAAATAGACAATATAGCTACAAATGATTTGACTGCTGTGGGGCCACTAAAATAAAGCAGCACATTTGGGAAATAACCATAAGTCAGATTCGAAGCAGGATCAGGAAGTAAACCCGCAGAGCTCCATAACTCAGCAGCATAAGGAATTAAATTGGCAAAATGAATAAAAAGATAAGTGCCAAGAATTATCCTGAAAATAGAGAACTGATATGGAAAATAATGCTTCAATTGTTACAATCAATTTTAAGATGCCAATGATCGTCTCGTCCTTTAGTTCGAGTTATTATTTTAACCGAAAAATCATTTTTGCTAACTGGAAGTTGGAGCTCATTTTTCAATACATCATTGCAAAGTCCATAAGTTAATATTGGTTTCCATAATGTCTCTGGTAGAATCGGAGCCCCTGCGATCGCAGCGCCATAAACGTTTCGTCTATTATACGGACCTTTTAATTTTGAATAAATTTCAGGGGTCAGTTTGATTTCTTCTAACAAACCATCTTCATTTTTATATTCTAAAAAGAAATCGCTTGCATACGCTTCCACGCCCTTTACTTCTGTGAAAACAATAGGTAAAGGAGCAGAACAAGTAACAGCGCCTAAGTCCCGGATGATTTTCGTTTTTGTCAAATAACCTGTAATTTGTAACATTCCTATTACAAGGATAGTGTAGTATAACACTTTATGTCGTTTTTTCATTCGTTTTGTATGGATTGTTAACATTTTTAAACTTCAGCATGTCTATAATTTTTCCCTCTCGTTCTGGCTTGAAACCGCAGGCCGTATCCATGTTTTTCGGATTCTTAAAAGTGCCAAATAGCATATCCCAAATCGGTAAGTCAGAGAAGTTATGATAGTGTTTTCCACGTTGGTGATGTATCCTGTGCATTTCGGGACGTTGGAAAAAATAGCCCATAAGATGTGGTGTTTTTATATTCATATGATAAATATATTCACCAATGGCGCTGAACAATAAACAATAGGCAGCCGACTCCACAGAGAGACCAAGTAGTAAGAAGTTTATAGAACCTATGATCAAAGAATTGCATAGAATTTCCGCAGGATGTTTGAAAAAAGAAGTAATGGTTTCAATACGTTGCGGGCTATGATGCAACTGATGAAACGTGAGCCATAGAAAGTTATTTTCATGCCTTCCTCGATGCCACCAATAAAAAACAAAGGTTGAAATAAAGTAGGCAATCAGTCCACCAAGAAAAGGAGAAACGGATTCGGAAAGTGAAAATAAAGACACTTTTTGAAGCCAAATATCCCAACTGTATTTGCCTAAGATAACCACTCCTAATTGAAGTAGATTTATCAGCATTACTCTGGCCCACCAGCCCTTCACATGTGGTAGTTTTTGATCGGGGATTATGCGTTCGAGAATCATTAGAAAAACGCCTATTCCTATAATAATTGGAATCATAATATAAAGTTTATTCGTCCATTAAAAAAGACATGGAGGTTAACTAATTATGACTACAAGGTTATGTAGTGAAGTAGGTTTTATTGTTATTTTTTCTACGAATGAGGCTTTTTTGGGGTTGAATTTAGCGCTAATATTATTGGCAAGTTTCTCCGGTAGCAAAATCTGGATTAAATCCCCCCGTTCCATCATGTTGTAATCCGTAAGCGCAATGCTGCTCTTTATCTACACAAGTTAAATCACCTGTACGTGCGCAAACCTGCCCTTCCAAAGTTTCAGAAAGTCCGGCTGCATTGCTAATGATTATTTGGTAATTATATACCCCGTTTGGTAGGGATCCATCAGGAAGTCGACCATCCCACCCTTGGTCTGGATTATTTGCGAAAAATGAAAATTTTTCAAAAACGGGAGTTCCATCTTGGTCAGAGATGGTGAACTGTTCAATCCTATTAATTCCTGAGCCACTGGACACATAAAAGAGATCATTTGTTCCATCTCCATTTGGTGTGAACACATTGGAAATATAAACTTTAGCACCACCAATACAGGCTTCTAAATGTGGAGTATTACAGCAAGATTTTTCAAAAGTAGTAATACTATTGTTATCGTTATTGTTTTCATCATCACTACAACTGCTGCAAAAGTAAAGACATAAAATAGAAAGCAGAAAATAGGTAAATGTATTTGTACATTTCATAAAGCTTAGATTTTTTCAATGGAAATAGATTTATCTTCTGGATAAAGTTGAACGGTCAAATTATGATTTCCGTTGGGAATATTCGTAAAGTCAAGAGCTAGAGCTCGCAGTCCAGCATTTAACCAACCTTCCCAAATCACAAACTGTACTTCATCGTTCTCTTCAATTACAATATGCACGAATTGTCTTCGAGCGATTTCTAACTCGATGGTTGCTTCCGTTTCAATTTGAAGAGGACTAATACTAGCAATGCTGTTTTCAGAAAAATCATTTTCACAAGTCTTTAGACTAAAACAAATTTCTTCTTCTGATACACAGCCGTCTTGCCAGTTAATTGTTAGTGCATAACATTGGTCTTGCAAGGGGCGTACAAAAGGATACAAATTGTCTGGGAGAGACAGGCCAATTGTTGGCTCCCAGCTGAAAGACATAATTTCCGATGTTGGGCAACTAATAGAAGGGCTTATTCGAATAGAATCTCCAAGTTGTAAAATAGTCTCGTCGGCTTCTAGGCTTAGAGTGCATGTGTTTATTTCAAGTACAGAAGGAGATCGAATGTTTTGCGATTTAAAAAAAATGGATATCGGCAATGACAAAAAAATAAAGCCGAAAAGGTTGTTGATGTTGAAATACATAGTTACTATTTTAAAAGGATGTTGTTAATGGTTCTTGTTTTAAAGGCTTTTTAGCTTATATTTTCAGCCTAACCAAATAAGTTAAAACTGAAGCATAGCAGCAAAGAGAGGCATAAACAGATCTTTTTATAGTTTTAATTTTCTTTGTGTTTGTTTTGTTAAGTGAATGTAATACTTTTGTTTTATTTTCACAAGCTTGGAAACTAAACAATTGGGTTATCTCTCCCAACCAAAAACCGTTGCAAGCGCTTTAAATGATCTGTATTAATAACGTCAACTCCTTCCTCCAATAAGAAAGCCCAAATTTTCTCCGATTCTGGACTATTCCAAAATCGAAGTAATTTGCCTTCCGCCTGCGTTCTAACAATCAATTTACGAAGAACTTTAATCTGTTCTGAACTGAGCCGTCTACTATATTTAGAAAACCATCCAAACAGTTTAGTATAACTAGCACTAACCAAAGGCATTAAAGCAGTCGAATAACCTTTTCCTAAATCTTCCATCCGGCCATCCACACAAGCTAGTCGAAAAGTGGCGGCATTTAATAATTTCAGTGGTCGATTTCCGCTAACCATCACGCTAATTGCCTTCCTGTTTATTTGATTCCCTTCATAGGTGGTGATCATTTCTAGGTATGGTTGCAACTCCTTTTCCAACACCTCAAAAGTTCGAAGAGCATCTGTCTTTATATCAATGAGCAAATGAAGCGTTTGCTGTGGATCATTAGGAAAGATAAAACCTCCTCTTTCTTGGAAAAGATCAAAAAGAGGTTTTAAATACAATTGATCTAAACTTCGGCTTTGCATCGGAAACAAGGGGCGCCGGTGATACGCATATAATCGGCCTCTGATCAAATGTACATCTGCTTCAATATAGGTGTAGCCGTGATGTAAAGCCCTCCATAGAGGCGCTGCTTCTAAATAGTCATTATGTGCATGAGCATTTAGCAATAAAGGCACCTTTGAGGTAGGGAGCTTCGAATAGTCTATTTTATCAAAATGAGGTCTAAACCAATTCATAGATTGTATTTATTTTTATGAGCCCTAATTCATTGACAATCAATGCCTTTACTTACTGTTTGTTTTGGAGACTAAAGCCAGCTATGAATATTCCAAAATTCAGCCCCCTTTCTCCTAAAAATTCCTTACCTTTGCAGCCGCTATAACTGATCATAGCATCACTAATGGTAAAAATTATATAAAATGGCAATTTACTTAACAAAAGAAAAAAGAGAAGAGATTTTCGCTGAATACGGCGGATCTGCTTCAAACACTGGTTCTACTGAGGGCCAAATCGCATTGTTCACTTTCAGAATTAAGGAATTATCCTCCCATCTGCAAAGAAACAAAAAAGACCACTCTTGCCGACGCACCTTGTTGTCGCTTGTTGGTAAAAGAAAAAGATTATTGTTCTACCTCGCAAAGAAAGACATTATGAAGTACAGAGCATTAATCGAAAAACTCGAAATACGTAACGTACGTAAATAATACACAAAGAGGCAGTATCCCTTCACATTGTTGAAACCGGATACTGCCTTTTATCGTATATGCAACAACGAAGATTACTATTGAGGTAATCCATTTGTTGAAGTAATTTAAATTTCTGTAGTGCAGGCTGACGATAATAGAATTTTTGCCTTCACTGCCCCCCGCTCTAATTATGAATACTAGTAGATTAAAAATTATCTTCTCCATCAAAAGAAGAGGTTCTTTAAAAGTCACTACTCAAGATTAGACAAGTGAAAGGTTTCGTAAAATTTATGACTGTGCAAACCCATCCTTTTTTGAGTTAGCTTTCAATCACCAATTGAGCCCACCTTTTACCGGCAACTTATTCTGGTTGCCACCAAATTCGGTTAAATCGAGATTATATTATATTTAGAGTCTGTGGATTCTGAAAAAGACTTTTTGCAAGGAGGAACATTTATTCGCATGAAAAAGTACGGTCGGCCGTAAAACCGTCCACCGTAAACCGTCTAAAACCCCAACCACAAAGTCTTTTCCACGCAGGCTCGCCTTAACTTTTAAACTTTTAGTGAAATGGCACAAACACCAATTTCCACTTCGTTCAACTTACCGGATGGCCGGGAAGTAACGATTGAAACGGGCAAACTGGCGACACAAGCGCACGGTTCCGTTGTAGTACGCATGGGCAACACCATGTTATTCTGCTCTGTGGTTTCTAACCATGAAGCAAGAGAAGGCCAGTCTTTCTTTCCTCTTTCTGTAGATTATCAAGAGAAATTCGCAGCTGCGGGTCGTATTCCTGGTAACTTCTTCCGTAGAGAAGCAAGATTGTCTGACTATGAAGTTTTGATCTGCCGATTGGTAGACAGAGCACTTCGTCCATTGTTCCCAGACGGCTACATGAACGAAACACAGATTTTAATCAACCTTATTTCTGCTGACCCTGATGTTCAGCCAGATGCATTGGCTGCCTTAGCGGCTTCTTCCGCATTGGCTGTTTCTGACATTCCTTTCGCAGGACCTTTGTCAGAATGTAGAGTTGCACGTATCAATGGCGAATTCGTCATCAATCCAGATCGTCCATCTATGGAAGACTGTGACTTGGAATTGATCGTTGCCGCTACTATGGACAACGTGATGATGGTAGAAGGAGAAGCTAAAGAATGTTCTGAAAAAGACATCGTTGAAGCCATCAAAGTGGCGCACGAAGCGATCAAAGTTCAGTGTCAGGCACAATTGGATTTAGCAAATAAAGTAGGCGAAAAAGCAACGGTGAAAAGAGTATTAGAAGCTGCTGCTGAAGATGAAGAAATCAAAGCAATGGTAGAAGCCAAAGCTAAAGATGGCATCTACGCAGTTTGTAAAGGTTTCCACGATAAGAAAGGTCGTAAAGAAGGATACAAAGCAGTGAAGACCAAGTTGAAGGAAGATATTGAAGCAGAATTAGGAGAAGAAGCTTACGCGGAAAGAGGGCACTTTGTCTCTAAGTATTTTAATAAATTGCAGAAGAAAGTCATCCGTGAAATGGTATTGGCGGAAGGAGTACGTTTGGACGGACGTCCAACCGATAAGGTAAGAGACATTTGGACAGAAGTAGATTACCTACCTACTACACACGGTTCTGCAATCTTCACCAGAGGAGAAACGCAATCACTAACTTCTTTGACAATGGGTACAAAGCTTGACCAGCAGATGGTTGACACTGCTTTGGTACACGGTTTCGAAGATTTCATTCTACACTACAACTTCCCTGCGTACTCTGTAGGTGAGGTGAAGATGATGCGTGGACCTGGACGACGTGAGGTTGGACACGCTAACCTAGCTGCTCGTTCTTTGAGACAAGTATTACCAGAAGATAATTTATACACGCTTCGTTTGGTTTCTGATATTATGGAATCAAATGGATCTTCTTCCATGGCAACGGTTTGTGCCGGTTCTATGGCCTTGATGGATGCAGGTGTGAAAATCAAAGCGCCAGTTGCAGGTATTGCAATGGGGATGATTTCTGATGGAGAGCGTTTCGCTATTCTTTCTGACATCCTTGGAGATGAGGATGCAGTTGGAGATATGGATTTCAAATTGACTGGAACCAGCAAAGGAATTTGTGCTTGTCAAATGGACATCAAGATCGACGGTTTACCATATGAAATGTTGGAAAAAGCATTAATGCAGGCAAAAGAAGGAAGAGAACACATCCTTGGAGAAATGGCTAAGACCATCTCTGCACCACGTGAAGACTTCAAAACGCATGCACCACGTATCGTTGAGTTGTTGATCGACAAGAGCTTCATCGGTGCGGTTATCGGACCTGGTGGATCCATCATCAAGGAGCTTCAAGCTTCTACAGATACTATCATCAACATCAAGGAAGAAGGCGACAAAGGTATTGTTAATATCTCTTCTCCAAATAAAGCGTCTATTGATGCAGCACTTTCTCAGATCAAGGCCATCACCTTTACCCCAGAGGTAGGAGATGAATTCGATGCAAAGGTTGCTTCTGTAATGCCTTACGGTGTGTTTGTTGATTTCGCCGGAAAGAGTGGCTTAGTTCACGTTTCTGAGTTGGACCACAAACGTGTTGAAAGAGTAGAAGATATTCTGAAAGTAGGGGATCCTATTAAGGTGAAGCTGATCGGAATCGACGAAAAGACAGGAAAGCTGCGTTTATCTCGTAAGGCTTTGATGCCTCGACCAGAGAGAAGAGAGCACAGTCCACGACGTGATTAATCTATTGTTGATAAACAATTAGAGTATAAATAATAAAATGGCTCGGAAGGTTTCTTTCGGGCCGTTTTTGTGTTTGTTCCTAAAACCACTGAAACCCTTTTGCTGAAATGAGCGTCTCCTGTCATCCATTTGACAAGCCCACCCGTTTCGGTTGTCTTGCGACATAATGTTGTGTCCTAATAAACCGCCAAAAAGTTGTGACCGCTCCA
>CAZDTI010000205.1:0-15512 GCA_964508085.1 uncultured Saprospiraceae bacterium
TTTATTCGTTTAAAGTAGTACCTTTGCGGCAATGACTTGCTTAATATGAAAAAAATAACTATTAAAACTAATTAAAACAACACCTAAAAATGAAAAGTTTAAAAAACAAAATCTTCTTCTTTGCTCTCCTTTTTGCAGTAAGCTCTATGTATGTTTCTTGCGGTTCTGACGATAATTCGGATCCCACACCAACATGTACAGATGGGATTCAAAATCAAGATGAAACCGGTATTGATTGCGGAGGTTCTTGTGACCCTTGTATCAGCTGTACAGATGGAATTCAGAATGGAGACGAAACGGATATTGATTGTGGGGGCTCCTGCGATCCCTGCCCAACTTGTACAGACGGCATTCAAAATCAAGATGAAACCGGTATTGATTGTGGAGGTTCTTGTGACCCTTGCGTTGTTCCATTTTCCGAGCATATGACCTGTAATATCAACGGTGATGCCTTTGAGGCAAATTTGGTAAGTGGATTTGACGATATGATGACTCTCGATTTTCAATCGGATCAAAGTCAGGATAGGCAATTGTTTTTTGTTTTACCAACTGGTACAGGAGAAGGCACTTATGAGCTCGTTAATAATCCAGGTTATAGTGCGAGATACGCAAAACTTTTTGATGGAGAATTTACAACTGAAGTAGGTACATTGACGGTTACCGGTCGTAATAATAACGTCTCTGGCCAAGTGGAACTCTCGGGTACTTTTGAATTTACTGCTGTGGAATATGATTTCGGAGTTGCAGTAGATACGGTTTTTGTTACTGATGGCTCATTTGGAGTAGAGGTGTTCAATTAACTAAATAAAACTACAATACGAATATTAACGAGGAAGCGGCCTGTCAATGAATTGTTGGCAGGCCACTTTATTTAATATATGTCAGTTTATTTTGTAAAAGCGCTTAATAATTCAAATCCTAATCAAAGTTCATGTCTTTCAGTGCGGTAATAAAATCACTGGCTTCTTGCTGATTGATAAAACCTTTTACCAAGACTCGATAAGTGCTATAACTTCCTTTCTTTTCAATCAAAAGAAAGATATCCTTTGACTGAAAGTTAGATTGTAATCTTTTTATCACTGAAGCAGCTTTATCGTAATCTTTATATTGACCCAATTGAATTTTATGTGCACCTCGAGCATATAGCTTCTTAATATTTGAATTGGAGTTTTCCGATGACGTCGTATTCACGGTTGAAGTTTGTCGTTCGAAAGGAACCGTTGCAGCTACCACAACCTCTTTCAGAGGAGGGGTTATATTTTGTTCTTGGTCTTTTATAGCCTTCAAGGCATCTATTAAGCTACGAATCTCCTCTTTGTTTGAGAAAAGTTCTTGACATCTTATATCGGATTGGTCAGCTTCGATAGGCTGTCCCACCGAATTTTCATTTTTTTGTAATAGCAGCTCCAATTGCTCAATATGCTGTTTAACGATTTCTTGGTCATTAGTGTCGATGTGTCCGATGGAGCCGTGACTCGTTTTGGTCTTTACAGGCTGATTAGACGAGTACCCTGAGTTACTAATAGCCGAATTATCAAACTTTTTTTGAGATTGTGAAGTTAGTAGTCCGGAAGCAGCTTTTTTGTTGTATTCAGCTGACAAATTCCCATATTGGGTTTGAGCAACATATCCAGGTTCTATACTTTGTCGTAAAAGCTGTTGAAGGGCCGTTCCAGTAAAAGTAGATTCATAGCGATCCAGCAATTGGCCATGTTCATCAAAAATAAGGAAGGTTGGTAAACAAGTTATCTGAAATTCCTCATCCCATTCTTTTCCTAAAGCGGAATGAATATCTACCTTTACAGCCAGAAATTCATCATTTATGAATTGTCCTAACTTTTGGTTGGTAAAGGTGGTCTCTTCCATGATTTGGCAACCCAGACACCAGTTGGCATGAATATAAGTGAAGAAATGCTTTTGTTGACTAGCGGCTTGGGTTTTTACTTCTGAAAAAGTAATGTTCTGGAAGTTGATATTGGATTTTATTTCTGCTTGAAGGGAGGTAAAACAAAAAAAGCCCAACAGTAACGTAGTTATTGTGAATTTAGTCATTTTAGTAGTGGATAGGCGGCATTAAAAAAAACACTTGTCAAGCAAGCTGATGATTTTTTTGAGGCATCACAAAGTACGATTAAATGCTATATATACTAATAGAACAAGTATTTTTATCTGATAAATAGTGATAAGCGGTCAAATAGGAGAGGACAAATGTACACAAAGACAAAAACAATTTAGAAACGTGATATTCGATATACAAGCACACGAAAGAGAAATATTTATGATTATCCAAGGGGTTGCCGCCGATTTGGGAACGCCAGCTTTTGTGGTAGGTGGATATGTACGCGATCGTTTGTTGGCACGCCACTCTAAGGACCTTGACATCGTTTGTATTGGGAGCGGGATAAAACTAGCTGAAGAAGTAGCAGGGCGTTTGCGCCCTCGGCCACGAGTTACAGTATATCAAAGATTTGGAACGGCTATGATTCGTTATAAATCTCAGGAAATAGAATTTGTAGGTGCCAGAAAAGAGTCCTACCGGCATGATTCCCGAAAGCCAACTATTGAAGAGGGATCATTGGCAGACGATCAGAATAGGCGTGATTTTACAATCAATGCATTAGCTGTAAGTCTTAATGAAAGCACCTTTGGAGAAATCCTAGACCCTTTCAATGGTTTACAACATTTGGAAGAAAAACTAATTAAAACGCCATTGGAACCTGGAAAGACCTTTTCTGATGATCCTTTACGGATGATGCGGGGGATTCGATTTTCAAATCAATTGGGTTTTAAAATTCACGAGGAAACCTTTAGTGCAATTAGCAAATATCGGAATCGTATCCATATCATTTCCAAAGAAAGAATAAACATTGAATTGGAAAAAATAATGCGCTGTGATCGCCCCTCTGATGGATTCAAATTGTTATTTGATTCAGGACTTCTTCATATTATTTTTCCGGAAATGGCGGCACTTGCCGGAGTAGAAGTGAGAGAAGGAAAAGCGCATAAGGATAATTTTTACCATACTTTAGAAGTGTTAGACAATGTGTGTAGAAAAACAAATAACCTTTGGCTAAGATGGGCAGCCGTATTTCATGATATTGCTAAACCTCCAACTAAACGATTTGATAAAAGAGTAGGATGGACCTTCCATGGACATGAAGCGCTCGGAGCAACTATGGTTCCTCGGATTTTCAGAAAGATGAAAATGCCTATGGACTCAAAAATGAAATATGTCCAAAAATTAGTACGACTTCATTTGAGACCCATCAGTTTGACGAAAGATAATATTACTGATGCGGCCATAAGAAGGTTGCTCTTCGATGCGGGAGAAGAATTAGATGATTTAATGCTTTTATGTGAAGCAGACATCACGTCTAAAAATGAGAAAAAGAAAGTTCGATACTTGAGGAATTATGAAATGGTCCGACTAAAACTAGTAGAGCTGGAAGAAAAAGATCGCATTCGGAATTGGCAACCTCCCATCACTGGTGAAATCATTATGAAAACCTTTGATCTAAAACCAGGTCGCGCAGTAGGAACCATAAAAACAGCTATACGAGAAGGAATTCTAGACGGGGACATAGAAAATAATTATGAGGCAGCCTTCTCGTTTATGTTAGAAAAAGGTAAAGAGCTGGGCCTCGAAGCTGTTTGATTTGCAGGACGCACTTGGGACTTTTGTATGTTTTTCTTCTGAGGTAAAAATAAATAACAATACAAATACAAAATACAATGAAACAATTTATTCTACTACTACTTGTCGTTTGTCTTTCCTCATCGTGTAAAGACAAATATGACGAAGAAGAACAACATGCACAAGATGTTGCCGCTATTGAAAACTACCTGAATGTAAATAACCTTCCTTATGAAAGAACCGCTGGGGATGTTTTTTACGAGATAACGGAAGAAGGAGATAATGGTGATGGCCCGACTATTAGCGATAAAGTTGTGTGCGAATATGTCGGTTTTTTCTTTGATAATTTTGCTGAAGATGGGACCTATACCATTTTTGACGGAACAGCAGATGGACCTACTACATTTTCATTACTAAATGTAATTCAAGGATGGCAACAAGGTATTCCTGAGCTGACTAGAAATGCTTCGGGCCGGTTCTACATTCCATCTACGATGGCTTACGGAAACCAAAGAAGAGGAGAAATTGGGAAGAATGAAATATTAATTTTTGATATTACTCTGGTTCACTTTTATTGAGAACAGTAAGTTTACAGACATTAAAGAACGGATACTAAACCTTCGCAACCATTTTAAAGCAAGAGTTAGTATTCGTTTACTTTCGCTATAGCCCGTACCGGCGCACCATCTGCTTCAACAATGTTCATAGGGAAGCATTGAAACTCCACCAATTCTTCAATAGGCAGCGATTCCAAGTTTGTTAAATTTTCTATTAATAGGACCTCTTCTTTAAAGGCGATGAAATGATTTGCGTAATCGGGGCTATTAACCGGGTCCGGTGAAAAACAATCCATTCCAATGCCTTTTATATTTTGCTGACAAAGGTATTCAGTTGCTTCTACAGTCATTGTAGGGAAATCTTCTTCATAAGCCTTCTTGCCCCAGTGGATAGACCAGCCTGTGAGTAACAATATAAAATCAGCTTCCTTGATGAACGCCTCCTTATTTTTAAAGAAGTCAAGAGGAATCTGTTTTCCCTTAAAAGAACGTATGTCAATAGTGATGGCCTTTCCAGTAAACTGCGCCAATTCAATCTCATTTAAGGTTTTTCCGCCAGCTACCATGTGAGCCATCCCATCTATATGTGTACCTTGATGACTGGTAAAAGAAAGTTGCTTACTCGCAAAACCATTCTCTCTTACATTGTTAATTTGCTTTACTACTGGTGCTTCTCCTCCTGGATAAACGCTGATTTTTTCATCAAAAACATGCGTTAGATCTATGAATTTCATAATTAAGGGGGTTTGTTTTTTATTGGATATATAATAACAGTCTAATACTGAGCTTCCCTTCCTCAACATCTTTTTGCTTTCTAATTTGAGAAAACCGAAAAATAAAACAAATATAAATATTTTTAAGATTTTAACGTTTCTGGGCCTTCCTTGGCAAGATATTTGCTTTTCTTTAATAAGTATCATTAATTCTTACCTGATACTTATTCCCATTATAAGAACATGTCCATCCTGTGGTTTGCTACAGGAAGATTTTTTTTTCATTCGCTGATGCTTAACGTCAAGTTCATCCTATTGATGTGATATTGACTGTTAACGAATGAACATTGCTCCTTAGAAATTTGGAGAAAGAAAACTGACATGCAAAATCATTTACCAAAAACTGAACTACACCATGAAAAGTATTACGATAAACTGTTTGAATTACGTAAGGGGACTATTTTATTATTTTGACGAAATAAAGCGCTGGTTATTTTTTGGTTTGTTTTTACCACTGACCATTTGCTTTTTTGTAATGGAATGGGATTACCGGGTTTTAGTCTTCATTTTAATGGGTTATTCTGCTGCCCTAGTCGGGTTTTTATTTGCGAAAACACCAATTGGAAAAGTATTGTTATCTGCAGAAGAAGACTTATATCATCGCTTAGTAGTTAGGTCTAAATTAGAAATTGCCTTAGTACATGACTTGGAAAATGGGCGAAACATATTTGTAACCCCTTCAGTAAAATCAGTCTTAGGATATCAGCCTCATCATATTGTCAATCGTTATTGTACCTTTTTAATTCATCCTGACGATCGGAAAAAGATGATGCAATTATTGAGTCCGAAATCTATAGCTGCTACCTCTAATCTTAGTACTCGATTACGAGTTATGGAAAAAGGCAACAACTATCGTTGGATGACCTTTACTGTGAAGAAACCAGATCCTGTTTTTGGTCAGAATAGATATGTTGTCTGTACCTTGAAAGATGTACAAAAGCAACAGGAAATTGAGAAAGCATCGCAACGATATATCGCTGAATTGATGCGTAAAGATCCCGCTTTGGTTTTAGAAACAGAGGTATCTGATCAAACACTTGGCTTAATGACTGCACATGAATTAAAAGAACCAATCAGAACCATTCAAAGTTATGTACAACTTTTAGACATGCGTCACAAAAAGAAAATGAATGAAGAAGGTAAAGAATGTCTGCATTTTGTGAGCGAATCTGTAAATAAACTCAATCATATTATAGATGACATAGAATCTTTGTTCAATATCGATTCGAGACAAACCAAACTGAAAAAAGTGAAGACACAAAAGATGGTGGAAGATACGCTGAAACTTCTAGGTGGTAAAATAAAAAATAGAAAAGCCAGTATTCTTACAGGATTCTTGCCTACTATAATAGGGGATAGTAATCAGCTTCGACATCTTTTTCAAAATCTAATTGATAACGCCATTACATTCAATGAAGGAAAACCCAATATTCAAATCTCTTGTCAGCAACAAGCGAACAATTGGGTTTTTAATATCAAAGACAATGGTATCGGTATTCCTTATAAATACAAAACAGAAATATTCGAGGCCTTTAGAAGATTACATGGTCCACAGCAGTTTGGAGGAGGAAGTGGAATGGGGCTCTCTATTTGCAAGAAAATTATTGAAAATCATGGCGGAAGTATCTGGGTAGAAAGTAATGGAGTAGGAGAGGGGACAAAAGTTTCTTTTAGTGTACCTATAAACCCTGGAATGAAAAATAACTTTGCATTGAATTAATAACAAAAATATTACAATTTCCCAACTAGTATAGTTTTATTTTCCCTGAACGTATCATATAAATCCTAAGTCGTTTTTAAAGCGGTGCCGGCTCTCTTCTGAGGGTCGGCATTTTTTGTTTCTTAATTTGTTTGAAGTTTTTTACCCCCAAAAACCTGCAGACCAAGGCTTCCACTTATGTGAAATCAAAGTAAAATCCTCTTTACCCATTTTACTTGGTTTGAAAAAAACAATACCCGCACGAAAAAGATCAATACTATATGTCACCTTGGAATGCTGTTTTATCTCTTCCCAAGCTGCCATCATTCCCGGTGACCAATTAATGTCATCGAAAACAAATATACTGTCTTCAGTAATGTATGGTAAACATTGTTGGAAATAATTCAGCGTAGCTTTTTTCTGATGATGGCCATCGAAATAAACCATATCGACCTGCTTCATTTGCTTCAGCGTTTCAGGAAGTTGATCCTCGAAAGTTCCTTCTATGGAAGTGATGTTGTTCCGTTCGAGTTTCTTGAATTGTTGCTGTGCAAATTTTGCTAAAAAGGGGTTCCCTTCTATCGTATAAATCTCGGAAGATTGAGGAGCTGCCATTCCTAAATATAAACTACCGATTCCCAAGGCAGTTCCAAGTTCTAAGATTTTTTTACAATGGTAGTGATTGACCATTTTAAAAAGAATAGCACCCATTTCTTCAGAGGTAAGTAATGTCTTAGCCAAATCCCGAACTGCGCGTTCTGAGGCTTGCCCTGCACGAGAGCCTGCACCGAAATCCACTGTGGGAATCATGGTTTGATTTCTAAGTAACTTGAATCGAACACGATCTAGCTTTTCAAAAGCATAATAATACCGATTATCATCAAGAATATTGGTGGTGAAGTCGTAGATGAAAGGCGAGTGTACATTGTACAGCGTTTGCGCATTGAGGTAGTATTTTATGGCTGGTAGTACGGAGCTAAGGATTCCCAAGATTCTGTGTTTTTCTGCAAATGTAGCGGTTTTGGTTGGTAAAGTAACTACTCCTTTTGGACAATAGGTCTGGTTCCTGTCAATCTACGCTTTCGCTCCTTAAAAAATTTAATTATTAAGCCCTTAAAGTAAAAGGCAATTTTAATAGCAAGCCTTGGCCAGCTTAAAGAACTGGTAGCTATATGGAATACCCACTTTAGTACTTTACCACACAAAGTCAAACTGAAATGAAGATTATGAGTTCTTTTCATACACTCTTGTATATGTAGGTTTAGTGTCTCTTGGGGTAAATTAGTAGACATAAAAACGGTGGTGTCAAAATCAAAACCATAATTAGTAAGAACTATTGAACCATTTGGGGCTACTGTTTCAATACTTCTTTTACCAAAGAGAAATTGCATGCCATCAAAGAAGTTTTTAGTGCCTTCTCTGATTTCTTTGTAAATGATTTTTATAAAATTCTTTAAAATACGCAAGACTATTTTTACCCCTTTTATAAGGAAACGTATCACACGATGTATCACTCTACCAATACTTTTTATAAGACTTTTAACACCGAAATAGAACCGCCGAATACGGTGGGCAGGTCCGTCTAAGCCTTCTTGAAGTTCGAGGTTGTATTCTTCCCAGGCTTTTTTCGTGCGCTTATTGTTAAAAATTCCATTTTCTTTTTCAATCTCTTTCTCATAAAGGGTTATTAAACTAGTACTAGTTTCTGAAGACGCTTTGTGATCTAAGGTGACCAAACAGTCAAAATAGTATTGTACATTCAGTAGCCAGAAACCTTTCTGATTTTGGCCCAATCGAGTCAGGATGTATTTTAGTCTCAGTTTTTTCAAGTCTTCCTCTTCTGTAAATTCAACAATGGATTGAAACGTCCGATCACCAGGTTGACTATCCAAACGACCATAATAATAACCATTCATCCACTGACGAACCTGAATAAGTCGAACTAAGAATAAATTGAATGGCGAACTTGCTACCTGTTCTAAGTAATCAGTACGTCGATCTCGAAATACCTTTTGGCGAATCTCTTGGTAAAAAGACTCATTGAGAGACCTTCTTAGTTGTGCTTTAAAGCGATAAGAAAGACCTTTTGCTTTTTCCAATAGTCTTTTGAAACGTTTATTTAATTGCTGTAATTTAAGTTGCTGCTCACCAATACTTTGTTCCCTTTCCTTTTTTGCGGTATTAAACTTTTCACGGTTTGATTTAATATTTTTTTGAACACTCGCAATTAGTTGCTCTGTTTTTTTCTTTTCTTCTTTTATTAAATCTAACTTTTGTTGTGCCAGATTAAAAGAAGTAGAACTGCGCCTCAATAATTTTATCTCTTCCTCTAACCGGTCAATTTGTTTCAGTGTTTTAATATTGGTTTGCAGACGCGCGATCTCTTTTTCTGCTTTGGAAATATCCGATTCCATGGATTTTATAACAGACTTCTTACCGTTATTCTCCTTCAGGTGCTGGACATTTTGATTTCTTATTCGATTGTTTTGAGAAGCTTGGCTGATGAGAACAAGTGCAGAACTAATCTGTTTTGGTTCTGCTATATTTTTGCTTAATTTCTTTTTTTCTTTTATAGATGATGCTAGTTTTTTCTTGCTGTTTTTATTTTGAGTTTTAACGACCTCTTGTTGTGAAACAACAGCTCGTTTCGCTTGCGCTAAACTTTGAGCCAAGACCTTCTCTTGTCCTGTCAATTGCTTTATTTTGTTTTGAATAACTAATTCCTTTTCTAAGCCTTCTGTTAATAGTTTTTGTTCCTTTTTAAGAAGCTTAGTCATTTTGCCTTCAATACGGTTGATTCGTTTTTGTTTGCGTTTCGTTTTATTTTCCATAGCCTCCCATGTTGCTTCTTCCTTAGAGAACAATTTCTTGTCAACAGCATTGAACCCTTTTTCGATTTCCTTTTCGAAACTTTCAAGAGCAGCCTCGTCTTCATTTTCTTCTTGCTCTTCTCTAACTTCCTGAAATACTTCAGCGTTCGTTTTCGCTTTATTGTATTTAAAGGTAACAACATGATTGCGCAATTTTCCTGATTGCAGTATTTTTTCGGTAAGCAACGGCACATCTCCGGCCAAGTTGATAATGGCTAAAGGGTTATCAATAGGCATGATCAACCATTCTCCCAATAATTTAAGGGCGGCCATACTCTCCTCATTAAAGGTAGTAGAAACGGAACCCGAAAACAATCCAAGTACGATCAATCTATAATGCAACACATGGGTCCATAGGTTTTGCTGCCCTAGTTTTGGCATTGTTGGTATGGCTACGTTACCATCTAGTCCAACGAGTTGATGTAATAAATGTAACTCTTCACTATCTAATTCATTGGTAGGAAGACTTAAGAGAGGGGTGGCAGTTTTGTTTTGTAAGTTAGATACAAAATAGGCTGCGCGAAATTTTTGGATAGATTTGCAGTACTCTTGTTGAAACGATTGGTTATCGAGTCGGGTATTAGCAGCAACAGAAAGGTATCCCAAGTCAATCAAAGGTTGTTCAATTTCCTGTTGGCGTCCTTTGTCCAGCAATTGAAGCTCTGATGCTGGAATGATGTCAGACCATTCTTGCCATTGCATAGAAGGGGAGTAGTGATGAGTATATTTGTATGAATTGCTGTATGATACAGCCTTTAAAATCGTAAATGGGCGGATAAGAAAAGTGAAATAATGAATATCGAATGCTGAATCAAAACTGCACTTTACGGTGCAGGTAGTTTCAGCATTCGATATTCATTATTTACTATAAGTTAAACGACCACTTCCTGTAAGAAACTAAGGAAGCCGTTTCGAGATTTCCCAGCAGTTAGAACTGCCGCTTGATGCATTTCGAACAATTGCTTACCCTGTTTTCCGAGATCAGACTTAATGAAGTTCACGGTATCGTGGTCGAAGTCAATATGAGTGTGAGCAATTAAGGTGATTTTCCCTTTTGTCGTTCCAGAAGTACTCAACTTGGAAACAACATTTTTCATGTCAAAACTACTCTTGTTATTTTTAGTATTGATAATGTGACTCACTTCACCAGTTAGTGTGGTGACTTCAAGTGTTGTAAAATCAACGGCTTTATCTTTGATTTTTTTTGCGATTTCCTGGAATTTTTCTTCTAAGGTATTGGCAGCCATTACTTTTTGGTTTAACGTCTGTGAATCAGTAATCGGGACACAAACGGGGTTAATAAAGGGACAAGATATAAAAATCTTTTAACATTTAAGAAAGGCAAGGATTGTGCCGAGGAGAATAGAAAACCACAAGAATAGAAAGCTCAAAAATACATTCAACAATTTTCTACTCCTCCCAAAAAGTCAAAACAGCCTCCGCCCACTCCTCCGGACTCCCCAACTGGCAAAAATGCCCCAAACCCTTCATTATGGTCAATTTCGCTTGTGGGCAAACCTCTCTTTTGAGGTACCTTGCCATTTCAATCGAAGCAACATTGTCTTTATCTCCCCAACAAAGATGAATGGGAATATCTGTTTTGCGTAGTGCAGGTAACCACCTTGGCTTTTCCTGAACCAAACGATCCTTGTAATATCGGATCAGGTAATTGGCTTTTCGATTTCCATTTTGAAGTTTCCCGTTTTCCCAAAGGCCTATAAGATCTTCTTTCTTTAGCCGGTCATTCCCGTGCGCACTCCGTACTTGCTTTTGAAAAAGACCATAAAAAATGAATTGACTAAACAGTTCACCAAAAGAAGTCAACAATATTTTCTGCGTTATCCGTAAATCAGCATACGCAATGACCATGCTGCCATTGGTAAAGGTGTAACTTTGAAAACCATCAATAAACCACCATTTTGGCAAAGCATCTTCTACTTCGCGTGCCACCAACTCTGTAGCAACTGAATCCCCCATATCATGCGCCAGCAAGTGACCTCCCATGACTCTGGTATGCCGCCAAACAGCCAATGCGACGTCTGCATGTGCACTGATAGAATAAGGATAACGATCTGTTTTTTTATCTGAACGACCAAAGCCAGGGAAATCAAAAAGGACTATTCGGTCGAATCTATTAAACAATAATTTTACAACTTTATGCCAGGAGTAAGAAGACTCTGGAAACCCATGCAGTAAAAGCAAAGTATTTTCAGAACTGGCCTCTTGATCGCCCAGATCCATGTAGAACACCCGGAGGTCCCATTCTTCAAGTTGAAGATACTTTCCTTTTGCTTCCCATTCTGCTAATTTTTGTGTAATCATAAGTCAGTCCATTTTAAAAGCATTGCTTATATTTGTCCCATTGTGATTCTTAAAATTTAAACCCTCAGAAAATATGAAAATTTCCGCCAATACCATCCCCGAATATATCGCCGCTTTACCAGAAGACAGACAAAAGGTAATGAAACAATTGCGTAAAGTTATCAAGAAAAACTTACCAAAAGGATTTAAAGAACAATTGAGTTATGGAATGCCTGGCTGGGTGATTCCCCATTCTAAATATCCTGCTGGTTATCACTGTGATCCCAAACTACCTTTGCCTTTTTTGAGTATTGCTTCCCAGAAAAATTTTGTGGCTTTATACCACTCAGGTGTTTATTCCGATCCAAAATTGCATGATTGGTTTGTCGCTGAATATCCAAACCACTGCAAAAGAAAGTTGGACATGGGTAAAAGCTGTATTCGTTTTAAGAAGATGGAGGATATTCCCTATGACTTGATTGGAGAATTGGTTGGGAAAATGACTCCGGAGGATTTTATTGGTATTTATGAAAAGAATATTAAACGTTAGTTCATTGAATGAGCCAGGTTAAACTCTTTTGAATGACACCTGTTATATTGTAGCAGGAAGTTAACAGTTAAAACTTAAGAAAATGATCAACATCCCCGAAACAAAGGAGAAAAGAATTGTCATTGTGGGAGCTGGTTTTGCAGGGATCAGTATTGCACAACGTCTGTGTAAACAGAACTATCAAATTGTCTTAATTGACAAAAACAACTATCATCAGTTCCAGCCACTTTTTTATCAAGTGGCCATGTCCGGGCTGGAACCAGCCTCCATCGCTTTTCCTTTACGGAAAATGTTTCAACGACAATCAAATGTTTTTATTCGAGTGACTAAAGTTGAGCGTGTAGATACTGTTGAAAAAGTATTACATACGCCCTTTGGAATTGTAAACTATGACTATTTGATTATCGCAATCGGAGCAGATACGAATTTTTATGGTAATGAAAATATCCGGAAGCATGCCATTCCAATGAAGTCGGTTACGGAAGCTCTGTCTTTACGAAACAGAATCTTGGAAGATTATGAAGAGGCCTTGACAATTCCTGATTATGAAGAACGACAACGGTTGATGGATATCGTTATAGTCGGTGGAGGTGCAACTGGTGTTGAAGTAGCTGGTGCCTTGGCAGAAATGAAAAAGTACATCTTGCCTAAGGATTATCACGAAATGAATTATAAGGAAATTGACATTTACCTCATCCAAAGTTCAGACCGCCTACTCAAAGGAATGTCGGATAATGCCTCCGATGGTGCTGAAAAATTCTTAACCGATCTAGGTGTAATTGTAAAGAAAAATGTACGAGTGAAGGACTTTGACGGAAAGGTGGTCTCGATGGATGATGGAACGGAAATCAAAGCCAATAAAGTTATATGGGCCGCTGGAATAACTGGAAATGTGATCGAAGGGTTACCTAAGGAATCACAGAGTTGGGGTAATCGACTCAAAGTCAATCGTAATTGTGAGGTAGAAGGGGTAAAAGATGTTTTTGCGATAGGAGATATCGCCTATATGGAAGAGGAAAACTTCCCACAAGGGCATCCACAAGTAGCACAGGTCGCTATCCAGCAGGGGAAATGGCTGTCCAAAAATTTCTTAAAACTAGAAAAAAAGGAATCTGTAAAACCTTTCCTCTATAAAGACTTGGGATCGATGGCTACTATTGGTCGAAACCGCGCGGTAGTGGATTTACCTAATTTCAAATTCAAAGGCTTTTTCGCCTGGATAGTTTGGTTGTTGATCCACTTATTCCAAATCATTGGTGTAAAAAATAAGCTCTTCATTTTTATCAATTGGGTCTGGAACTACTGGACCTATGATCAGTCACTTCGTCTGATCATAAAAACAGATTCAAAGCAAAAGACGCCAAAAAAGTCAGTTCCCCAACAACCATAGTTCAGAACCACAAAGTAGACTTCGAAGTAGTCTACTCATCATTAACCCACTGCATAAAAAATACGAGCTCAAAAGACTATGGAGGAGTCTAACCTACAATAACCCCTACTTGAAAGTCGGGGAGGTAAGTAGCGAAGCTACGAAACCCCCAAAAAGAAAACCGTACCACTCAACTTGTAAGGAAGCATCGTTTCCGGAATCTCCTCTTCTGGAGACAACTTCTGGCGAATCAATCGATAAATACCCTTATACATCTCTCCATTTACAAAAAGGCGCCCTTGATTTCCACCAATGGCATCATTTACACAAAAAACGAGTAAAAAACCAGACAGCCCGTAGGAAGGGCGATCAATAAAAGCAGCTGCTTGAATAGCATCCTGCATCCCCAGAGATCGAATAGGGTCTACTAAATTAGTCGTGCTATCTGCTGGTGCTTGCAATTCGCTGTTTTTACCATTATCAGTACCATCAGTTACAATAATGGTCAATCCTTCTTTGGCAGTAGAAGTAAATTGACAATAGGAAAATTGGTAGAAAAATAGGCAAAGTAATGTTAGGATTAAGTTTCTCATTGTTGAATTTTATTCTGTTGAAAGTTGATATTTTTGAACTGTTCTTGCACCTTTTTCGATTTTAATCCCAATTTTAATTGGAATTATAACTCCTAGTTATCTGATCCAATCGGAGCCCTCAAGCGAAAGATACACCATTCTTAACGCTAATTTAACCCATCTAATTATTTTGGCTAGCTCTAATTTAGTTTTCGTCCAAATTTATATAAAATTCTGCATTATTAAACCCACGAATTCAATGTATCTAAGATTAGAAGTCCGTGATAAGTAGTGCAAATAACGAGCTAAACTCTAATAGGAAGCCCCTTTAACTATTTCCGTTCAAATCATACCGGTTATGGTACCAATTTTGTTCACATAAAAAGTAGATGTAATATAATTGGCTTCGCTTTTGACTATCTAATTAAAGAACAGTAAACTTAAATGCGAGAGACACACACTTATTTCGATATTTATCCTAACGCAATCAAGAATACTAGTAAAAGATTAGTAACTTTAAGCTCTGCTAAGTTCAAAGCATCAATTCAGATGCTTACTAAACCGTTTTTTACCTACTTTCAATCTTCCAACAGTCTGTTTACACAGGCATTTTGCTTATTTAGAATTATTGATTTTGATTTCATTCAAATAACGAATGAGCATTAATGAATTTAGTGCCCAACTCGTAACTGAATATAATTTTCATTTGAATTTCACTTAATTAAATACTTAAATACAGTAGTTATGAATGTTTTGTTTTACCTAATGACCTTATTGGCGGTCAATGCAGCGGACAGTAGTCCGACATCCCCGGCTGCCGTTGTACTCACCGAAACCAGTACTTGGGATGGAGAAGCTGGGGACAACCTTTGGTATACACCTGCCAACTGGAGCGGAGACACTATTCCCGCATTGGAAAATGATATTATTATTCCACTAGAAGATACTGTTTTGTTAGTTGCAGGAACGACAACAATCATAGAATCGATTATCCTTCAAAATGGAGCCTATCTGTACATAGATATAAACGATACTTTGATAACTACCGGAGGAGGAAGTAACGGTTCTGACGCCGTTCGTTTAGAAGGAACTGCTGACTCTATGACTACTCTGAAAATAGCAGGGGTCCTTTCTATTGCAAATACAAACGGAGATGGTATTGATTTGAACGAGTATTGTTATATACA
>CAZDTI010000206.1:0-15421 GCA_964508085.1 uncultured Saprospiraceae bacterium
ACACAAGTTCAATTAGCAGAGGAGCTGCTGCATTAATGAAGCGGATTGATGATTATTCGCGAAAAACAATCAACACTGATTTGTACAAAAAAATTATAGTAACCTGAATCACACCACAAAATAACCCCTACATAATTAAATGCAGAGGCTACATTCGTATATAACCAAAACACACTGAAATTTTGTATTTTCTTCTTTCACCACTAAGCCGCACGAAGGGCCTCCTGCTATCTCCTACTCTTGATCTGAGTTTCAGATATCTTAATTACGGCATCAGTAAAACAGCTTCCCTTTTAATTCCTTTTACCACGAGACGGGCGAGGCATATTCTTAAACTCATCTTCCGTGATGAAGCCATCTTTATTAAGATCTGCTTTAGAAAAATTATCCTTCAGTCGTCCGTCTACTTCCGACTCTGCCAACTTCCCATCTCCATTGGAATCCATTTTTGATAACAAGTCTGAGAATTTAGGCGCACCTCTCTTCCCTTTTTTATTTCCTTTGCTGTCTCCTCTACTTTCTGCTGTAGCAGTAGAAGTTGAAGTTGAAGTTGAAATTGAAGTTGGCGTACTTGTCTTTTTAGAGCAGGCGCTTGTGAAAATTAGTGCGACTGTCAAGATAACTGCGTTCAAGATTGTCTTAATCATTATGTCTATTTTTAGGTTGAATAAGTATCGAATAGAATTCTTTCCGTTATTTAGACCGCATTTCTTAAAAAAACCTTCGGTCAAAAGAATAAAAAAATCACTATTCTCCACGAAGTACTTTATAAACAAATAATTAGAGGATCTCTAAAACATAAAAAGCCCTTCATTTCTGAAGAGCTTTTAGTAGTCCGAGCGGATCACTACATTAGTAGTTTTATGGTTTAATGATTAAACTTTTACAAGTTCTATAAGCGTTCGGAAACCTTTTCAAATTTTGCTTTCCAAACTTCAAAGTCTAGCTTCATTTTCTATTAATAACCATCAACCGTTTACTATCCTTTACCCGTCCCATTTGATCTACTATTTTGACAATATAAACGCCAACATCCATCTTTAAATTATTAATAAAAACAGTTGGCGTGTAAGCCATCTCTATGATCTGTTTTCCTCGAATATCTGAGATCACCAATCGATGTTCTGTTAAATCGAGGTCACTTTGAATCGTCAATTGACCATCGAGAAAAACAGGATTGGGAAAGACATTCAATTTGTTTTCTTCATCAAAAGTATTTCGAATACTCTTAATGTCAGAGAAAGTAAATTGCTTATCATAATCCACTTGTCGAAGGCGATAATAGTTCATTCCTGCAACAGGGTGATGGTCAATAAAAGTATACAATTGTTTCTTAGTTGTTGTCCCTGCCCCGCTTATCAAATCCAATATTTCAAAATGAATACCATTCTCAGATCGTTGAATTTCAAAATAGTCATTATTTAATTCGCTGGCTGTTTGCCATTTCAAAAGAGAGTTTCCTTCTTTCTCTTGAACATCGAATGACACAAGTTCAATTGGCAGCGGGGCATCAGTATGTGAATTTCCTAAGTCGGGATTACTTTGATCCGTGCGTTCTTCAATAGCATTGGTCGTTATGCTATTAAAACTGACATCTAAACCCAAGGCCGCCAACAAGTCTTCACCAACTCCTAAGCAGGGAGACGAACTCAATAAGCTATAATCACCAACGGAAGGATCGGTAAATCCCGGACTACTCCCTGTTATGATGTTAGTTTCTCCCGTCATGGAGTAATTGCTACCGGGGCTTTCTGTTAATTCCCAATCATTTTGAGTACCAACGGTAGAGATCCAGGATGCACCAAAATCAATATGCCCTGCATTATCCGTTTCATTTGATCGAAAGATATAAAAGGTCTGCATACCTGTGGCTGTAAGAATGTTGTTATTGTAATTCACAACAGCATCGTCGCTTTTTACATCAAATAAATTAACCCGCCAAATTCCATCATTTCTGTCTACGACAATAGTATTATTTTCAAAGAACAAAGTGCCCTCTTTCCGATAGGTAGGTACATTGTCATAACCATAATGAATCATACTGACCCCTGCTCCAGTAACGGGTGGATCCAGATTCAACATCAGGTTTCCATAGACATAAGCATCATCCCAATTGGGAATTGCCGTTAGTATTTGGTCGGTATCTTCAGGTTCTACCAAATCGACTGTTCTCGTAGAGGTCTCTATATAATTGTATCGAACGACAGTATTAGAGGATCGGTCTTTTAAACTGGCCCCTAAGGAACCACTTCTCACCCTTTCCAGGGTATTAAACTGAATAATAGGACTTATGCCCTGCGCATAAATGTTGTGGTGATGATAACCTCCAACGGTCCCATTTCCTGTAAACTTACAGCCTTCAATTAGGTTGTCTGCTGATATTTCAATTAGCAATTGGTTGGCCGCCTGCAAAAAGACTCCATTTGGATTGTTTTCCAAAATACAGCCTTTAACGGAACAATGATCTGCTTTGGCCCAGACCCCAGCATAAACGGCATCCTTGATATGCAGATTGACAATTTCGATCCACTCGGGCTTATTTCCCCAAGTGCCATAAAGCACAAAAACGCCGAGGTTTTCTGTCCACTGATTAATATTATTTCCCCATCCAGTTGCATTCTGAAAAGAAACAACCGGTAGGTCTCCACTAGCATTCGGGATTCCTTGAAAACGTACCCGATCCGTTTCCGTTGCGATAACGTCTATGAAAACTTTGGTTTGGTAAGGAGCTGCTCGATGGTAAATTTTGACCAAGGTACTTGGGACTACATCGGCAACAGGAATGTCATGAATTTCTTCATAGGTCTTTCCTGGGCCGACCTCTATAATATTGGTATAATCTGTATCCGGAGAGGGGTAAATAATATAACCATCTTGAACAGAATAGCCGGGTTCAATGATTGGTGGACTTGGCGCCTGAGCCGTTAAAAATGTGACATTTGTCAGATAAAATAACAATAGAGCTACAACGCTGAATGAATTTTTCATTGGTTTAGAATTATGATAGGGTTAGGTCGTACTTTTATTGCACTACTTTTTTAATTAGTCTTAGGGGTTAAGAGAAATTTATTTTGTTAGAGAGGATTAAGGATGCAAGATTTAGGATTCTTCCTTCTGACGCGATTCTATTTTCGCTTGAGGGAAAATCCTTAATTCTTATCTTGCCTCCTTTAATCCTTAACCTAAAAACGGGTTGAACATTTCTCAAAACGCTTCTAAAAGAGTAAGCAAAAATAGGAAGTGGAAGTCTCCAACAATCTAAGGAATGAGCAAACGGTAGGAATAATTGAGGGAAAGGAATATCACTGTTTTAGTTGAAGCAGAACAAAAGGTTTTCGGCGTCTTGACATTTCCACTCGGCTGCCATCGGATAAAACCAGTTGCTCCCCATCTACTTTTTTGACCTGATTGGTATTGACTAAATGAGATTTGTGAACACGAAGAAAGTTATATTCTTTCAATGCCTCTTCGTATTCTTTTAAGGTTTTAGAAGCAAGGTATTTATTACCATCTTTCAGAAAAATAAAGGTGTAATTATTACTGGCTTCGCAGCGCAGAATATCCGCGATTTCCAAAAAAATGGTCCCTTCTTGCCCTGGGATTGCCAATCTATGTAAACGTGTATTTTCCTTTTGCTCTAAATTGTGAACTAAATTTTTATAGCGATTTTGCCAATTTGTATCAGGCTGTAGTTGATCTAGAAATCGCTGAATAGCAGCTGTTAGGTCTTCTATTTGAATAGGCTTTAGTAAATAATCAATGGCCGAAACCCGAATGGCTTGAATGGCATATTGATCATGGGCGGTAGTAAAAATAACCTCGAAGCTGTGATCCTTTACTTTGTCTAGCAATTCGAAGCCATTCATCTTTGGCATTCGTATATCCAAAAATAATAAGTCCGGTTGTATCTCCTTTATTAAAGCTACTCCTGCCGCTGCCGTATTAGCGGTAAAAACATGGTGGATGTCAGGGAAGTTTTGTTCGATTAATAATCGAAGGATATTTGTAGCCCGTTGTTCATCGTCAATAATTAGTGCGCGAATTTCAGGAGGTCGTTTCATTATTCCAGTAATTTTGCCAATCAATCGGTAAGTTAATTTCAATCAATGTTCCTTTAGCTTCTAGATTTTCCGTGAGTAAATCCGTCATCGTTAAAGTTGCTTTAGTCTCCCTATTTTTATTAATCAATTCCAGTCTCTTTTTTACCAATCCTATAGCATGACTTCGATGAACATTGGTCTGTTCCTGTTGACGTAATGCAGCCGCCGCTCTTCCAATTCCATTATCTTCAATGCTACAAAGAATATTTTTTTCTTGGATATTAAATTTAATTTGCAATTTTTTCTTTCCTTTTTTTGGAAGCAAACCATGCCAAATCGCATTCTCCACGAAGGGCTGAATCATCAGGTTGGGCAAAAGTAAAAAGGAGGCATCTCCATCGCAATCAATGGCGTATTCGAAGGCTCCATCAAAACGCAAGGATTCCAGTTCAAGATACAATTTCAACATGGTTACTTCTTCTTCAATCGTTAGCGCATGTTCTGAAGAATGTTCTAAAACCATTCGCATCAGTCGAGCAAATTTTGAAAGATAAGTATAAGCAGATTGTATTTCTTTCATTAAAATTTGCTCCTGTATGGCATTCATACAATTGAAGACAAAGTGTGGATTCATCTGGGCACGCAAAGCCTTGCTTTCTAATTCTGTAATCAATTGACGCACCTTACTTTTTTCCTGTTCTTGTTTTTTTATCTTTCTAATTCGTCGAAGAAACAAGAGCCAAATTATAGCACCCAATAAAAGAAAAGAAAATATTCTGAAACTGATTTTCTCCCAAAATGGCGCATTGATTGTAAACGCATATCGCAAACTATCTGAGGACCACTCTCCTCGAACGCTACTTGTTTTTACTTCGAATTCGTAATCTCCTGGTGGCAAAAAGTCATAACGTATCTCCCGTAAACTACTTGGTGCACTCCATGCCTCCTTTAAGCCTTTTAGTCGATAGCGATACAATACCAAATTTGCATAAGCGGTATTGACATTCAAAAATTTAAACTTGAAAGAACTTTGATTGTGTTTAAAAGACTTTGGTTCGTAATTTTTTAGTGGATTATCATTCACTCGGATTTCTGAAAAATGGGTTGATGTCTCCCCCTTTGAAAAAGTAAAAGCAGCAGGATCAAAAGAAAACAAACCATTAGTGGTCGCACACCACATCCGATTTTCGGGATCCCGATGAAGGGCAATATTGAAATAAGGCTCTTCAGTTAATCCATCTTGATTATAATTATGAACAATAAAATTTTGTGTATTTATTCTGCTCAAGCCCATGTAAGTACCGACCCAAATATTCCCTTGAGCATCTTGTTCGAGGCACTGAACATAGTTATTACGCAATCCGTTTTTAACGGTCAGAGATCGCAATACTTCCAAGTCACCCGAGCTCTTTTTTTTGCAATAAACAACTCCTGCGCCCTGCGTTGTCAACCATAATTCATCACCATTCCAAAGCGCATCCGTAAAATTCGTATTTAATGGTACCGTTTTTAAATCAATCAAAATAAGCGAATCCTGATCTATCTTAAACAAGCCGTTAGTGCTAGCAGCCCAAAGTATCCCATCTTTATCTTCTACCAATTTTTGAAAACCTCTTTTGGGTGAAGAAATTTTCTTGATGTCATTAGGACCACCTTTTTCCCAATCCATTGTTATTTTAAAAATGTGATTCAACCCACCAGCCCAAATTTGATGCTTGCTGTCTTCTAACAAACAAATTAAGTCCGGTTCTTCCTTCGAAAAATCTCCATAAAAAAAGCCTTGCATTTTGCCATTAAAAAATCTGGAAATCCCTTGCCAATAGGATACAAACCAGAGCCCACCTAAATGATCCAATTGAATGTCACGAATTTCACCAGCGGGCCGTACTTTAGGCGGTGAGAATAGTTGAAAGGCAAGAGAATCATAATGAATTACTTTACCTTGATTCCCTCCTAATAACAAACCGTTCCCATAGTCGACAATCGAATAGATTTCAGGGAGACTTTTAGGATAGTTTTTATTTTCAAACTGCTTAGCAGTAACGAGCACCAATCCCTCTGTTGTTCCAATCCATAAGTTTCCCTTTTTATCAGCTAATAAGCATCGACGTCCTCTAACATTCCAAGATTCTGGAATTAAATATTCAGCAGTATCACTTTCATGGGTATAGAAAAGAATGTTTTCATCGAATAAAAGAGTAAGGTTGTTTTTCCAATTTTCAATCCCTACTAATCCACATAATTCGTTGTTGCAAACACTTTTCAAGAATCGTGTAGTGTCAGAAGTAGTAAGGTAAATATTACCTGTTTTATCTCCCCAAAAAAGGGAGTCTTTAGACCAGGACAATAGTTGAGTAGCGGGAAGTTGGGACTTAGATCTAGTATAAACTTTTTCGATCTTCTTGTTTTTATTGATTCGAAAAATCCCCTTCTTTCCGGTTACATAAATTTGACCAATTTCATCTTGTGTTATCGCAATAATAGGAAAGAGGGTTTCGGGCTGAACAACCTCCGAGGTTAAAACTTGTATTTCTTTTGTTTGGTGATATTCTTCTATCTTTTCTTTTGAATAAAAATATAAATTCCCACCATTGCCACACCATATGTTTCCTTCAAAGTCGCAATTTAAAAAATACGTATTTCCAACTACATCTATAGGTAAGCTTTGGCAAGTATCGCCTTCGACCAAAACGATTCCTTTATTTCCTCCCGCCCATAATCCTCCTTCTGCATCTTCTACAATTGCTAAAATATTTTCACTTCTCAAACCTTCCTGTATCGAAAAATGCTTAAACTCATAACCGTCATATCGCACTAATCCTGTGTTGGTTCCAATCCATAATTGCTGATAGCCATCCTCATACAAGGTGTTAATTTTGGGCGAAGGAAGTCCATCCTCTACCGCAAATCGCTTCACCTCATAGCCAGCTACCTGTCCATTTAATTCTAAAAGACATGCTAGTACTAAAAACAAAAGGAGTAAGTGATTTTTCCAAACCATACTCGAAGATAAACAAATATAAGAAGTTCAACTCAAGCGATTTATGGGATAGGAAAATTCGAGTTAGTGACTGGCCTTGGTTAAAAGAAACCGTCTTAAATACTTTCAAATTGGCTCTAAGTGAATTCATTTGATCACTATTCCTTAGTGCGGGCAGATTTCCCCTTTAGGGGCTAGGGGCAGCGATGGCAAATCCTAAGTTCCATCGTTGATAACCAAATGAATTCATCTAGAGCCTTCAAATTCTTGACTAGAAACCAAATACCTCTTCAAAAGTGTCACTTAAAAAACCATCTTCTCTCAACCTTAGTTTTTTAATTTTTTTCAACAATCGATCAAGCTCCTTATTGTACTTCTGATCATAGGTACTTGCCTTTTGTAAAAGGAGTGCTTTTGTTTCATAAAATGGATACAAATTAGTCTCGTCTTCAATTGGAGAAATCGTCGAAAATACCAACTTAGCATGTTTTAATCCCTTCTGGATATCAGAGAAATACTCCGCGTTTTCATAATCCCGATAAGCCAACATATTATGCATGACTCTTAAGGTATGACGAATAGGATTGAACTCTTCCAAATAGTCCCAAAGTTGTACCTCCGACAAGGTCGCGATTGATTTTTCACATAGTGAATAAGCTGCTGCTTTTTGCCCCGTCTCATATAAAGCATAGCGCTGATGATCCCATACTATTGCCCATAAAGATTGGTTGCTGCTTTGTGCATTGAGCAACATTTTTTCAGCTACTTCCAACTGTTGAAGCGCCTCTTCAAAATCCTTATTATCGATATGTATTTTCACTTGATTCATGGTAAATTCGAATTCATATTTATTCAAATTTACTACAGTCGAAATCACTGTGGGTAGAGTCGCACTTTCATAAGCTTCGGTCAAAAATTTAGGATCCTGTCCATAAGCCATTGCCTTTTTGTACAAAGCTTCCGCTTCCTGAAACTTACCTAATTTATGATTTATCCATCCTTCATAGTAAAGACAATTCTGCTTGTATTCCACTCGGGATTCCTCTTCATCCAATGCCAGAACTTTCTGAAAATCCTTGATGGCCGCTTCATACCTTTCTTCGTAAAAAGCACCTATACCTCTTCCTCGATAGATATAGCCAAGTAGGAAAAAATTGCTGTTTTGTTTTAATAATTTACTAAAAACATCAGTGTATAAAGCATAAGGTATGAATCTTAGATTTTTTGATTTGTCCAGTACAGATCGAATACAGAGTTCGGTCGTTTTAAATTCCTCAGGGACAAAAGCCAAGTTTGCTCCACTTTTATCAACAGCAATCTTACATAAGGTTTCATTTCGCATGGATACCGGAACAAATTCAAATGAACCATCGTCTTGACTACAGGCCAATTCACATAATTCGGGAGTCATTAAATTGCTAGGAACTGCTGGAAAATCATAAGGATCTTTAAGCACCGCGGCCTTCACAATCTTAGGGGTCAAATATTGTTTGGGAAGTTTATATATTCGTTCCCCTTCCCCATCGACGTTAATCGCATTAAGGATGAATTCTTCATCCCAAAAACATGCCCAGACACGATCAAAAGTATTATAGTCAAATTCTTCTAACCCTTCTTTTTTATATGCGTTTCGATCATACTGAGACACTAGTTCTTTCCATTCCCCAGTAGCTCCATATTTAGATGCAGCATAATTATAAATGGCCTTATTGACATATCTGGGAGGTAGATTTTTTACCGTCTTCATGCTGATGTCGATGGCTTGAAAGATGACTTTGTCCGTATAGTATTTTTCAGATAACTTCACCCTGCTATAATCTCGTAGCCCTCCACCAACGACAGCTGCAATTTTCATTTTTTCATCACGAAAAGCGTGGGGCACTTCTCTTAAATTAGCCGAATTATAAAGAACAAATTTGTAGCAAAGCTCATAGTCCATTATTTCTTTTGGAACCTCTGCCAATTGCATATTCGACTTCAGGCCCATGCAAATTTCCTTATCAATCAGTTCCACAGGAAGGTCTGAAATACTGCAAGGATGTTCGGCAGAAATCGCTTTCATTGCCAAGGATTTGTCCATCAGCTTTGGGAAATATTTTATGAGTTTTGCTTCCGCAGATTCATGGTTTAGAATTGTTTCCAGCATGGTGCGACTTCTATATTCTTCTGGGATATTTAGAATGACCTCTTCGTCCCACATGTATTCTGAAACCGTCTTTATTTTGCGATTGAAGTAATCGCTCCAATAGCTTTGATCTTTTTCAACAGAAGGAATATCTTCCAATTTTTTCTGCTCCCAATCTACGGTTTTATTAGGTCCATAGATGTAGTCTAAATTTTGTTGTTGGCTATACGGCTCCGCTTTTTGATTATTCCTTTTGGCGACTTGGTAATACTGTTCTGCCTTTTCCAAATCATTTTCCTTAAAGTAAATCAAACCCAATAACCAATAGTTCGTAAAACTGGAATTGATGGCTACAGATTTTTCCAATAATGACTTGGCCTCCTTTAGATTTTCCGATGCTATCAGCACTTCGGCTTTAAGCCTTAAGGCATAATAATTTTGGTTATTTCGATCTAGTATAAGATTGGAAATGGCCAATGCTTCCTCATATTCCTTTAATCTAATCGCGGAAAGTGCGGCCCCTTCTGCACAATCAAAGTCCGGATATTTCACTTTGGAAGGTAGTAGAGGAATCCCTTTTTCATCATAGGTTTTGGCTTGTGCATAAGCGCCTACTTTTTTTAAGCAGTTGGCAGCAAAGAGGTAGCCTAAATAGAATTTTGGCGATAGCTCAATTACTTTTTTGAAGTGCAAAAAGGCAGATTCATAATCCTCTTCTTTTAATAATTCTTTGCCCTTCCGGAAAAGGGGTAAACAGTTGACGTCAAAGCCTTCGATAAAGACTTCTTTTCCTTCTTTTAGAAAACGATACATTTTGAAAATGTCTACACTAAATTGATCGGAGTTTCTATATTCTAAACTCCAAACCAATTCAGGGTTTAGCAGGAAAAGAGGCTCCTGCCAAATGGAATAAGGATTAGAAGTATTAAAATGCTTTTGTTTAGACCAATCATACAAGCCATAGATGCGGGTCTCCGGACTGTATGTATATGCTTCCAAATCGTAGAACCAAGAGAAAAAATAAGGTGCTGTAATTTTTCTTGATTTACCGGAGTGAATCATTTCGTGATCTTCAGCGAGTTCTGCTTGAATATATTTTACTTGCTCTTTTCCTCCAGTATGTTGTCGGACATTCATGTATAAAAAATCAAAGGTAGCTTCTCCGGTAACATAGTAGGAGTAATTCATTTTCCCTTCGACGGTCAAATTACCATCTACCACAATCAGAATTTGATCTCCTCCCCAGGTTTCTGGAATTTTAAAATCTCCCGAGATATGAACATCTTGATCTGCATAAAAAATATAAACTTCATCATCTACATAAATTTCATCTACAAATTCGCCTTCACCTCCCTCTCCATAAAGATCATGGTATCCAAATAATTGTTCTACCTCTAGCAGTTCTAAAACCTCTTCATAGTTCACACTTTTTAGTTTGTGCTTGCTTAGATAGTCCGTTTTCTCTTTATCTTCCTGCTCCTCTTCTTCCTCTTCTAAAGCGGCAACTTCTGCCTTTTTCTCTAACCGAGAACTCATAAAAGTTTGAAAACCTTCTTTCTTTGAAATAAGTCCGTCGATCAAACTACTCAAGTTTACACCTTCCTTATTTTCAAATCGTAAACTTCCATAATTGCCCAACGCATCGAAATAAAAGTATTCCATAAATCGCTTTTCCTCAATGACCTCATCGATAGAAGCATAAACCGCATAACAAGCATTTAAGAGTTCTTTTTCTTCCAAGAAATGTTCTCCCAGCGCCTCGACATCACCAATGCAGGCGGATAAAAAATCATGAAGATGAAATTCATGAACATTATAGTAAAGGTCTACTTTGAACAACTGAGCAGAGATCACATAATTTTTGTCTTCTTCCTCCACTTCATGATTCCAAAAATGAAATGACCCTTTTTCTTTATAGAAGTTTTTCAATTCCAAAGGGATTTCGAATAAGAGTTCTTCTTCTAGTGTTTGAATATGCTCTTCAGTAACTGCCCGGTATCGTACTTGATCCGCTATTGGTCCAAATACTATTTTCTCTGCGATGGTCTTCATTTGAATATATTGCTGGTTTTGTGAAAAAATAAGGGTGGGACTCATTAGTGTAATTATCAAAATTGATAAGGTGGTCTGTATGTTTTTTAATATGTAGTAAGGCAACTTCAATTGTATCTTGTTTTCTTGATTAAAAAGTTGGCTGAAAAAGCGGGTGCGGCCCGATTAAGCCGCACCATTCGGACGCTGTACAATTATAAAAACACAATGTCTTGAATGCTCGCACCTCCGAATTATAGAAGGCTGATTTTTTGACTTTTCATTTGTGGCTCTACTATGTTGTGTCTTAATTTTTTCGACCAATTAGGTTTATCCAAGATAGAAATTTAAGTGGGTTTATTAAGTGGGTGATTCGGATTTAATCCCACCGACTGTCTAATTTGTCCTCTTACTGTTCGAAGCAAACTAGGTACAAAGGTTTTAAGCCAATATTTTTTAGTGACCAGCAGTACCGGTAGGCTTCGAATTATGTAACCAATCTTCTGCACTTCGATCCGAATAGAGGCTTACTTCACATCCTTCCTTCAATAGTGCACGGGCTGCTAACATTCCCGAATATCCGGAACCTATAATGGCTATTTTTCTCATTTCTGGGGTATTATTTAACAATGTAACTCCGCAATGAATTTTCACTAAGGAGTTTTGAATTTGAGCAGATCCTGTTTTAAAAACAAGGCCTAATATAAAAGACAAAACAAGGTGGCTGATTTATTTTTTAGTGAACGGTGGATTTTTTTGAGGGAATGGGGATGAGTTGCTTTAAATGATTGGGGCTTGGGAGAAAGGCTGTACCTAAAAACACAAAAAGCCCTTCATTTCTGAAGAGCTTTTTACGGTCTGGATGAAAAGTCACTTATAGGCTAGCAACAAGCCGATAAATAGGCAAGTAAAAATCTTATTTTTTGATAAAACAAAAGAGCCTGTTCTAGTAAATAAACAAAGACATTTTTTCAACTGGCAAGACTACAACTTAACCATTTTTTTAACCACTCGATCATGAATTGTTTTAATTTCAATAAAATAAATCCCTTGACTAAAAGACCCTAAATCAATTTGATGAATATCCTTCCTCTCCAATAGCAGTTGACCATTTACATCAAATAAAGCGACTTCAAAGTGATTAAAATTGGTATGTAAGTATAGTGTTTTTTGTACTGGATTTGGGGATAAAACAACCTCCATTTCATGGTCAACAGACATTACATTTGTTGGCCCCGGAAATCCTTGACGTGAAAAAACGATAAAAGATGGCGTATCATTTTCTTTATCGAAAAACGAAAGTATATCGCAGTAAGTATTTGTACAATTTGTCGATGTATTCGAGATGGTCAAGCATACTTCATAAAACCCAGATGATTGATAGGTATGGGTCGGAAGGCTATCAGTGGAAGTTGTGCCATCACCAAAATCCCAAAAGAAATCATAATTTTCACTTTCTTTTACAAGATTAGTGATATTAATGTTGACTTGATTAGAGGTATCTGGAAAATGATAAAAAGCAGCTACACAACAATCATTCGTTGGTTCGCAGTTGTAAAGTTCCCATAGCTCCCATCCATGATAACCATCACTAGCTACGAGAAATAGGTTATCATTATACTTAAAGAAATGGATCGGATTCGAGCTCATGGGTCCTTCAAAAAAATCCTTTAGTAATTCTGGAGGATCGGATTCGTTATATTTCCAAAACTCTCGGCCATTATTAACATTATCTATCGTCAGGTACAAATTTCCTTCAAAACTGGCCATTGTTTTTGACAATGGTAAAGAGAAGAAAACATCTGGTTCTATAACAAAAAGAAGCGTAGGCATATTTACACCATCATAACGCCACAATTCGGTACCATCAATATTATTAACAGCCCTAAAATAGAGCGCATCATTATGCACTGTAAAGTCGGTAAAGAAGCCACTCCCAGTTACAGCACTCAAATCGACAGCCAATGTAGGAGTATTGTTTCCGTCATATCTCCATAATGAATTAGCAACGCTCCCACTCTTTGTCAAGAAGAAAAGTTGGTTGGAGAAAGAAAGAAAAGAAGTAGGCTCAGATCCTTCAATTCCCGGATCTAAATCGGCAACCAATTCAGGGGAAGTGCTGCCATCATATTTCCATAATTCTTTACCTGTCGTACTATCACTACATGTAAAAAACAATTCGTCATTAAAAACATGAAAGTCATGTGGTCTGGAGCCATTTTCATTTGGCCAAATGTCAGCGAATAAAGAGGGGGGATCGACTCCATCATACATCCATAATTCGGCTCCTTCCTCTTCTGAATAGCCACGAAAATAAAGCTTCCCTTGAAATTCGATTATATAATTCCATTTAGGAAGAAGGTCAAACGGATCAAAACCAGTTGAAAGTCCAGGGACCAAAGAAGGAGAATTTGTATTATCATAGCGCCATAATTCCTTTCCATTTACACCAGTCTTAAAGAGATATAGATCATCATTGAGACCTGCCATCTCCGTAAGGTCTGGAATAGTATCAATACATATGGGGCGATTTTGACCATCGAATTTCCAAAGTCCATACACAGTCGGAATTTGAAATAACGATGAAGGTAAATAAATCTCCGTGTTAAAATATAGGTTATCATTAATCGTCAAAAAATTAAACGGACGACTCCCCTCATTAAATTTATTTATATCTGAAACAAACTTCGGGGTTCCAACTCCATCATACTCCCAAAACTCGTATCCGCAATTATCAGAAATTCCTCCAAAAAACAATTTATCATTGTAAACACCAGGACTAGCCCCAGCAAATACATATTCCCACCCAGGATTTGCATCAACTATTAGTTCAGGAGAATTATTTCCATCATATGTCCATAGCCCTACCCCCGAAGTCCCATTATCTGCTGTAAAATATAATTTATTTTGAAACGTAGTTAAAGCTGCTGGAGAAGAAGATGCACTCCCCTGATTAATATCAGAGATCATTATGGGATCATTAACACCGTCATATTCCCAAAGCTCGGTTCCATAGGAATCATGAGAAGCCGGAAAGTACAATTTCCCATTTAGCTCTGAAAAGAAATAGCCATTTTGTAAAAACTCGCCTTCAGATCCATCAAGGACCGGGATTAATATCATCCACCATAAAAGGTGGTGTATTCCCATCATATGTCCATAGTTCATCACCATTAATTCCATTGTCAAAGTAATAGTATAATTTATTATTGAAAACGGTCAAACTTCGCGGTTTAGATCCAGAAGAATTTGGACTACTATTGTTAGATATTTGTTCCACCAAGGCATTTCCATCATATCGCCATAATTCTTGTCTAGTCCCTAAATTTTCAAAATCGCCATAATAAATATGATTATTAAAAACTTCCAATTCCGTAGAAGAAATAGATGAAGAAAGGTTTAGTTCAACTTCTATTTCAGGTGAATTAATTCCGTCATAAGACCAAATAGCCAAAGAAGTACTAGGTCCTTTAGCCGTAAAATAAAGCCTGTCCCCTAATAAGGTCAAATTGTCAACTCTTTCTTGAATACTCCCCGGATGAAGATCTTCAACTAAAGCAACGTTATCTATTTCAGAGTATACCCACAGTTTTCTTATATTACTTTCGTTTACCCCAGAAAAGTAAAGCTTGTCTCCGAATACAACTAGATTAGAAGGAATTGAAGAACCTCCAATATTAATATCGGCAACTAAAGACGGATGATTAATACCATCATATACAAAAAGCTCATAACCTGAAAATCCATTGTTAGAAGTGAAATAAAGTTTTCCATTATATACAACAGAGTTAGAAAAATCACTTCCTGCTGGTTCATGAGATAGGTCGTACATTCGGAATTCTTCGTTCTGACTTTGTAAAGAAGGAATACATTGCAGAAGAATTACCCAACTGAGAAATAGACGAATTAAGGATTGCTTTATATCATTAGGTGTCTTGATATCTTTATAGATTTTGTGTACGAATTGTTAACAGGTTTAAGTTTCTTAAGTCTGAATTGTATTGAATAAGTAGACAAAAGTATATAGAAAAATTGGAGGCTTCAAATTGAGGGACTTGAAAGAACGGCATGGCTGACTCACAGCTATATTTTTAATTTAATACAATAGCCCCCCACCCTAAGATATTAGGTATCTAAGTTTGCATCGGGTTCATTTCGAATGAATGAATCGGCCTTTTGTTTAACCAGATAATAAGTATTAAGATTCAATTGTCAAACAGGCAGGAAAGATAAAATCGACTTGTA
>CAZDTI010000207.1:0-15404 GCA_964508085.1 uncultured Saprospiraceae bacterium
AATTCAAAATTACAAAACTTGACCTAACTTTTCTTTTTCTTCATGCAACACTACCCCACAAAACACTAATTCCTCCCTTGGATGGTTTTGGTTCCCTCCCGGCAGATTATTGCTGTTGGCCTTACTACTTTTTATTTTTCAAATGAGTCTATTGGCCAATAATGAGACTCCGTCATCAATTGGCCCTCCGGTTCCTAGTGATGAAATCGCTGGGAATGTATTCAACGATGTGAACTTCAATGGAGAGATAGATGGAGAAATGGGAGTAGAAGGCATTACTGTTAATCTTTATGACGGCAGTGCAATGCCAGTTTCAACAACGACGACAAACTTTAATGGAGATTACTCTTTTAGTGGCTTAGACGAAACAACAACCTACCGTGTGGAGTTTGTTATTCCAAGTATGAGTGCGCTAACAGTTACTCCCACAGGTATTGATAATGGCAGTGCCGTACAATTTGTTACACCTGGTAATTCGGCAAGCCTTGGTCTTGGAGATATTAATTTCTTTTGTACCGAAAATCCTTTGATCGTAACTACTTGTTATATCAAAGGACTAGCCAATGGAGAAGCGATTGTTACTAATAATTACAACTTAGATGGTGCCACAGCATATCCTTGCGATGCTGCTCAAGTTGGATCCACTTTTGGTCTGGCTTATCAAAGAAGCACAGAGATTATGTACAGTGCAGCATTCGTGAAAAGTAAAGTAGGATTAGGTTCTGAAGGGATCGATGCAATTTATATGATCGATCCAAACGGAGGCTGTTTTAAAGACCCTGCGAATACTCACTTTAACTTGAGTGATTTTGGTTGTGATGCAGGTACAACACCTCCTATTTGTGCAACTTCCCCTTCCGATGATCCAACCTGTAGAGATCTTGTTATAGATCCTGGTTCGCCAACCTATGATACTTGGGGATGGAATAATACCTTCAAAACAGGATTGGGAGATATTGACATTTCCTCTGATGGAAATACCCTTTACGTAATGAATTTGGAAGCGAGAGAATTAGTTATTTTGGATGTTTCTGATCCTAATAACGTATCCTTAATAAATAAGGTCGCTGTTCCTAATCCAGGTTGCGGAGGTGCTAATGACTACCGTCCTTTTGCAACTAAAGTATATGAAGGGCAAGTCTATATTGGAATTACTTGCACCGCAGAAAGCAGTCAGATGAAATCTGATTTAAAAGCCTATGTTTATGTGTTAAATGGAGCGGGAACCGGATTTGGGCAAGTCCCAATAGATGGAACCACCTCAGGCGCAGGAGCCAGTGACCACATCCGATTGGACTATGACCGAAGTGGGGCTTTTGATGCGGCTTTTTTCGCAGATGGAGACTTTCAACCTTGGACAGATAACCCGGCTGATTATGATATAGTCAATACTTACCTTACTCGTCCGATGCCCTTGTTGACAGATATCGAATTTGACAACGATGGTTCTATGATGCTTGCTTTCGGAAATAGAGATGCTTATACCGTTGGAGAAGCAGATATTTATCCCGGGGGACCAGATGTTCCGAATACCCCTCCGTTAGGTCCCTTAGTTGCAGGAGAATTGTTACGTGTTTGTAATACAGGAAGTGGTTATGTACTAGAAGGTGGAACTGCTTGTGGTTCTAATATGTCTGGAGGCGATAACCTAGGTCCTGGAGGAGGTGAATTTTATTGGGGAGAAAGTGCAGCAGGAATCCACTTCGAAACAACAATGGGTGCTTTGGCAATGCTACCAGGTTCTGATCGTCTGATTATGACTTTTATGGATGCAGGTGGTTTGAATACAGGAGGCTTGCATACCCTTAGTAACACCACTGGATCGAAATTACCGTTTGCAGGTTCTGCTGGTTTGCAATTATATGCAAATGGTCCTGGTGAATTCTCTAAAGGTTCTGGTTTAGGTGATTTGGAAATTGTATGTCCATTGCCACTGATTCAAGTTGGAAATCGAGTTTGGTTTGATACGAATGGAGATGGTATTCAGGATCCGGATGAAGACCCAGCTGTCGGATTTACAGTAAAAATATATTCTAAGCCGGCTACTGGCGCTCCCGTATTTTTGGAGAGCACGACAACTGGAACAGATGGAAGCTATTATTTCCCTGTAGATCCTGGAACAGATTATTTCCTCGTTTTCTGTGGAGACAGTAATGATGGAGGAACCGTTACATTTGGTGGAACAGAATATACAGCTACTTTGACTGATCAAGGAGCAAGTGATGCACTTGATTCTGATGCGACAATACAAGACGTAGCCGGAGTTCTGGTTCCAGCCATTTGCATTAATTCAGGATCACTAACCAATCATACTTATGACTTTGGTTTGGTAGAATCAGCTGTACCTCCTGCATCGGTTGGGAATTATACCTTTTTAGATTGTAATGAAAATGGTATTCAGGATATGGGCGATTCCCCATTAGCGAATGTACCCGTTACAATTACTGGAACGGAAGGTACTTTTATGACTACTTCTAATGACGAGGGTTTCTATGAATTTACAGAACTTGTCCCAGGTGATTACACGATTAGCTTTGGGTTTCCTGCAGGAATAACAGGGCTAATGTACACTACACAGGATGTAGGAGGAAATGATGTAATCGATAGTGACGCTGATGCGAATGGAGATACAGAAACGATTACATTGGAAAGCGGTGTCAATAATGAAAATGTAGATGCTGGATATAAAGACATAGAGGCTCCAACCTTTGGAATTATGGCAATGAATATGCAAGTCGAGTGTGATGGAGCTGGAAACACAGCAGCATTAAATGCTTGGCTGGCCAGCTATGGAGGAGCAACAGCTACAGATAACCTTTCCATAGTGAGCAACTTAGTTTGGGCAAATAACTTCACCGCTTTATCTAATGATTGTGGGGCTACAGGTTCCGCAATAGTTGAATTTACGGTAACGGATGAATGTGGAAATACTGCCACAACCACTGCTACATTTACCATCGTAGACAGTACACCTCCGGCAATGGTTGTTCCTGCAGCTGCAACTATAGAATGTGATGAGCTAACTGCTCCTTCCAACACCGGAATGGCAACTGCAACTGATGATTGTTCTACCAATCCACCTGTAATTACATTTTCAGATGCCTCTACACAAGGAATGGGATGTAGCGCTTACAGTTATACCATCACCAGAACATGGATGGCTACTGACGATTGTGGCAACTCTTCTCAAGCAACGCAAATAATTACTGTTCAGGATAACAACCCACCTATGATTCTGGTGCCAGTTAATGTAACGGTAGAATGTGATCAACCAACAGATCCAGGGGCAACCGGCAATGCCGTGGCTTTAAATGATAATTGTGCACCAGATTCTGAATTGACAGTAACTTATGTCGATGTATCTACTCAAACACCAACAGGTTGTGGCAATGATACTTACATGATTACTAGAACTTGGACGGCTTCTGATCCTTGCGGAAACAGCACTACTGGTGTTCAGGTTATAAATGTAGTAGATACTACACCGCCAACTATTTTTGAACCTGCAGATATCACCATTGAATGCGACGAATCTACAGCGCCTTCTAACACTGGTTCTGCAACTGGAGTGGACAATTGTAGCACTGGTTTGAATGAAGTTGTCATTACTTTCTCAGACGTAAGTACGCAAACAATGAGTGGATGCGGACAATACAATTATACAATTTCTCGTACTTGGGTAGCAACAGACGCCTGTGGTAATAGCAGTACGGCCTTACAAACTATTGAAGTAGAAGATACGACGCCACCAGAGATTACTCCTCCGGCAGATATTACCATCGAGTGTGATGAATCTACGGATCCTTCCAATACTGGTTTCGCAACTTCTTCAGGAGACAATTGTGCTTCTAGTGATGAGATTACGATTACATACTCAGATGTCTCTACACAAGGGATGGGATGTGGTGCTTACAGTTATATCATCATCAGAACATGGACGGCTACGGACATTTGTAACAATTCTTCTCAAGCTTCGCAAACCATTACTGTTCAGGATAACAATCCACCAACGATCACGGTGCCAGCTGATGTAACGGTAGAATGTGATCAGCCAACTGATCCAGGAGCAACCGGAAATGCTGTTGCTTCTAATGACAACTGTGCGCTTGATTCTGAATTGACGGTAACTTACGTAGACGTATCGACTCAGACACCAACAGGTTGTGGCAATGATACTTATATGATTACACGAACCTGGACGGCTTCTGACCCTTGTGGAAACACAGCAACTGATGTTCAGATTATAAATGTAGAAGATACTACACCACCAACTATTTTTGGACCCGCAGATATTACCATTGAGTGCGACGAATCTACAGATCCATCTAACACTGGTTCTGCAAGTGGAGTGGACAATTGTACAACGGGCTTAGATGAAGTTGTGATTACCTTCTCAGATGTAAGCACGCAAACAATGACTGGTTGCGGACAATACAATTATACGATTACGCGTACCTGGGTAGCAACAGATGCTTGTGGCAACAGTAGTAGTACCTTGCAGACTATTGAAGTAGAAGATACGACGCCACCAGAGATTACTTGCCCAGCAAATATAATTGTAGAGTGTGACGAATCTACCGATCCTTCTAACACTGGTTTTGCAAGCTCTCCGGGAGACAACTGTTCTTCTGTCGATGAGATCCTTATTACTTCTTCTGATGTGAGTACACAAACCAATGAAGGTTGTGGACAGTATCAATATACAATTACTCGTACTTGGGTAGCAACAGATGCTTGTGGTAATTCAACCACTTGTGTGCAAACTATTGATGTAACAGATACAACAGCTCCGGTAATCACTTGTCCTTCTAATGTTACACTCTCCTGTTTTGAAACAGTGCCAAGTCCATATATGAATGCAATGGATTTTGTTGCTGGTGGAGGAACAGTTAGCGATAATTGTACGGCGACATTACCTGAGTTTACGGTATTTGCAATTAATGATGATAATGGTGGAAGTAACTGCCCAGGAGATGCCAGAGTAGTAGTAAGAACATATTACGTAAGTGATGCCTGTGGTAACATCTCTACTTGTACCCAGACATTTACATACTTGGCAAGTAGCGTAGGGCCAGTCATTACTTCTGTTCTTCCAGAATGTTATAAGTATTGTGCTGATCAGGCAAACCCAATGGAGACGGATATAACTTATGATACGGATTGTTCTTTCGGAGCAACGGTTTCCATTACTGGACCAGTTGTTATTGGTCAAGAGAACTGTCCGGGTTCTATTTCCAGATATACTTACACCGTAACGGATGATTGTGGCAGAACGTCAACTCCGGTTACTCGTGATTTCATTATCGGAAACGATGGACCAACGATTACCTGTCCAGCGTTTAACTTAATATTAGATTGTGGAGATCCAAACAATGCAGGTTACATAGCGGATCATATCGGAACGGTATCAGCGAATACTTCCTGTGAGTTGGGGTATACCATTAACCATTTTCCGCAGAACTTTAATAACATCGCCTGTGCCTCTGCAACAGTAGTTACGTTTGTAGTTACTGATGACTGTGGTCGATCTGCCTCATGTACAACTACTATTTCTATTATTGATGATACCCCGCCAGCATTTACGGCCGTCCCACCTTCTGTATGTGATGAAATTGATTGTTCTGCTGACCTAAACTATTGGTTCAATCACTGGATTGATTATATGGAAAATGGTCTCGAAGCGGAAGATGCTTGTGATAGCAACGTTTCTATTAATGCTATTAATACCAATTTGAATACGGATTGTGGCAGTTCTACTGTGGTAACTTTTGTGGCAACAGATAACTGTGGTAACGAATCAGAGATAACGGGGACATTTACGGTATTGGAGGAGCAAGCATCCTCGCTTTCTGGTCTTGTAGTCAATGAAGCTGGTGATAGAATAGGAGAGGTGAGTGTTTCGCTTGAGGGGAGCAATTTTACCGCGCAGACTTTAACTGATGAGGAAGGAGCTTATGCTTTTAACGATTTAGCGATCGGTGAAAACTACAACTTAAGACCTCAATTGGTGATAGATCCGCTTAACGGTATTTCCAGTTTTGACCTATATTTAATGGCAAAGCATATTCTTGAAGAAGAATTGTTAGATACTCCTTACAAAATGATTGCTGCAGATGTTAATAAATCCGGTTCTGTTACCACAGCTGATTTATTAGAACTCCGTAGATTGATCTTACATAATATTGACGATTTCCAAACCAATGACTCTTGGAGCTTTGTTGCGGCAGATTATGTATTTGCGGATCCAAACAATCCGTTCGCAAGTTTATTCCCAGAAGAAGTTTTGATTAATGGTTTAAGTGCGAATGAGATACATGATTTCATTGGTATTAAAGTAGGAGATGTAAACGGAACAGCGACTACCAATGGTTTACAGGAAGGAGACAGTAGAAACTTCAAAGGCGACTTAGCCTTAGCTCTTAAGGATCAGGATATTGAAGAAGGGAAGACCTATGAAGTGAGTTTCCGTTCATCACAATTTATAGAAATGGTAGGATATCAGTTCTCTCTTAATTTTGATACGGACTTGCTGGAATATCAAGGACTTAGGGCAGATGGATTGACTAATTTATCGGCAGCTAACTTTGGTCTAAGTAAATTAGGAGAGGGTGTAATCACTACCAGCTGGCACAATAAATCAGCAGTGACAATAATGGATGAAACGGACTTATTTACTTTGCGTTTTACTGCTAAGTCAAATGGCTTATTGAGTGAAGCATTAAGAATTAGTTCTGAATACACACTTGCAGAAGCCTATGGCAAATTGGCGGAAACCAATGCCATCGAATTGCTAAAAGTTGACCTTCGTTTTGACGGTACAGCTTTGGCTGCTGATCGCTATATCTTGCACCAGAACAATCCAAACCCGTTCCACGATCAGACATTGATTGGGTTTAACTTACCTGAAGCTTCTACAGCTACCTTGAATATTTACAATGTAAAAGGAGAGTTGGTTAAAGCGGTAAGCGGTGATTTTGAAAAAGGCTACCATAGCATCGAAATCGATAGGAGCGATTTGGGTGTTACAGGATTATTCTACTATCGTTTGGTGACTCCTAAGTGGAACCAGACGAAAAAGATGACGTTGATTAAGTGGTAGGAGGGAGTTGAGTAGTAGAACTCGATAATAAAAAAGTGCTAGTCGATTATTCGGCTGGCACTTTTTTTATTTGAAGGAGTGTCCAATGAAGACTAGTATGTTTTTGAATGAGAGTTCTTTTAACTGGAAAACAGAAAAGAAGGGAAGTCCCAATTAGGAGCTTAGAAAAGAATCAAAATCTGATGTAAAGCCTATTAAGATTGAAGTCCAATAAAGGAAATACCAAAATGTTGCAACGTTTTTACTTCTAAAGTGCATAGTAAAGTAGAGTTTAAGTGGTGTTTCCACTTGAACAGGAAAATTATTGGTTCAGAGGTTTTATTTAGACTGAAGCTAAAATCCACTTTAAATATTTAAAAATGAAGAAAATAATACTCCTACTTTTAATCAATTGCAGCATCACCTCCATTGTTTACAGCCAAAGCTTTATTGAGATTTGTGAAAACTCTTCCACCACCGGAACCGTCATAGACTATCAATATTATAACGGTACTCTCTATGCAACCGGTTTCTTTGATGTTATTTGTGGCCAGCCGGTTGACTATATTGCAAAATGGGAAAACGAAGCATGGAAACCATCAAATATCAGTATAGCCGATCCAGGGCATTCTTTAAGGGTTATAGCGGACAAACTCTACATCGCTAAATATGAAGAAAGCATTGATTCAAATTGGGTTTATGTTTATGACAATTCAAGCTTGGAAAAAGTCGGACAAGGCGTTTACCTCTCCACCGCGAGTGGATTTTCCAACCTCCCAAATATTTATGACATTATTGAATACAATGGAAAAATTATTGCTTGTGGGGAATTCGATAGAGTGGGAACAGAGGAAATAAGTGGAATCATGCAATGGGATGGCAGTACCTGGGAAGCAATGGGTGCAGGTTTAACTGGCAATATTCAAAATGCAGCCCCTGTCATGTTTCCACATCAATTGATGGTACACGATTCGGAACTTTATGTTGTCGGCAACTTTAGAAACGCAGGAACAGAGGAGGTAAATGGAATCGCGAAGTGGAATGGAACAGAGTGGATGCCTATGGGCGTAGGTTTTAATAATACAGTTTACAGTATCGCTGTTTACAATGATGAGCTTATCGTCGGTGGTAGTTTTACGGAGAGTGGAGGGACGGAGTTAAACAGAATAGCGAAGTGGAGTGGAACAGAATGGACGGCATTAGATTTTGGGTTTATTGAAAACTCGACGAATGATTTCATATTTGTACACACCCTCAAGATTATTGATGAAGAATTATATATTGGTGGTGGATTAAAAAAGATAATCTACTCAGATAATACGACCGAGATTTGTAATGGAATTGTTGGATTTTCTAATGCTGAGGTAAATACCTTCAATGGGGGAGTGGCCGGATTCGATATAGAAGCTATGATCAAAACCAATGAGGAAGATATTCTAATTGGCGGTGGCGTTTTTGGAACTGGTTACACAGGGATATTAGAGGTGGTTAGTAATGTTGAAAATGTAGAAGGTAAGAATCAGGTTAATGTTTATCCCAACCCATTTAAAGATCAGCTTGATATATCTACTAATTCTGACTTCAAAAATTATGTCATTTACGATAATTTGGGTAAAACGGTTAGCCAAGGAGATTATAAGACTCAGCTAGAATTGCAACTCTCATCCGGCTTGTATTTTCTAAAACTGATTGGTGAAAAGACCAATACAGTGATTAAAATAGTTAAGGAATAAAAGTTTATTAGAAACAAAATAAAAATGAGGACGAAGTTTAGTTAACATTTCTTTCCCTAGTCCTTAATTTCAATTTCACTCCATCTTTTGGTCGCAAAGTGACCAAAGGCTTTGTTGTTATCTCTTGCCCCGGCTCTAATTCAAAATCATACCGTTGAACAAAGGCAGCCACAATTAATTGCATTTCCATCATTGCAAAACTTTGCCCGATGCAGAACCTCGGTCCACCGCCAAAAGGAAGATAAGCAAATGGTGTTTGTTCCTTTTTACGAGCCGCCTCAAAGCGTTCCGGAATAAAAGCACTGGGTTTCTCCCAGAATTTTTCCGAACGGTGAACGCCGTAGATATATGGGACAACTAGTTTTCCTTTAGGAATTTTATAACCATCTATTTCGTCATCAGCAATAGCCACACGATCTGTTATCCAGGCGGGAGGGTAGAGGCGCATGGATTCCTCTATGACTTGGCGTAGATATTTTAATTTTGGTAAATCAGAAAAGGTAGGGTTCTTATTTTCTATGCAATCCTGCAATTCTTTTCTTATTTTTTTAATCGTTTCCGGATGCTTTGTCAAAAGGTATGTTATCCAGGCTAGTGCATTTGCAGTGGTTTCATGACCGGCTACGAAAAGAATGAGTGTTTCATCCAGTAGTTGTTCGTCACTCATTCCCTCGTTATTGTCCTCGTACCGAGCAGCGAGTAGCATGTCGAGCAGATCATCCTGACTTTGACCAGAAGCCCTTCGCTCTTGGATGTATCCTAACACAAGATCTTTGGAATCTTTAGAAATGCGGTCATGCTTCTTTAAGGTGCCGGATATTTTGAACCAGGGCGCTAAGAATGGTACTCTGATTTGTTTGATGATGAATTCTTGTAGCAGTGTGAGATTATTATTTAAACGTCGGAGATCGCCTTCTTTAACGCTGGTACTAAATAGAGACTTTGCAACAGTGAGGAAAGCCAGTTCCATCATTACTTCATAACTGTCCACCAGTGGTTTGCTTTTGATTTGGGTATCCAAGTCATTAAAATAATTATCAATAACACTAGACATTATTTTAGTGAGTCCTTCCAATTTGGTTTTATGAAACCCTGGTTGAATTAATCGTCGCTGCTTTAGCCAATATTCTCCTTCGCTAGTGAGTAGGCCATTGCCAAGAAATCGTCCAAGTGTATTGTTTTGAATGTGTGACTTTTTATAGTTTCGATTGTTTTTTTGAAGAATATGCCGAATGATTTTTGGGTTGGTGGTAATAAGAGCACGTTCAATTCCACCCATAAATATTTCAAAAGTATCTCCATGTTCCTTTCCGTAAATATCCAGTACCTCAATTGGATTAGCTATAAAAGGCCGTAAATTAATTAAAGCTTTAATTCGTGATACCACTGGGATGACTTTGACTTTCGGACTAGACATGGTTTATCTTTTTAGGGGAATGAGTCATCTAAAGAGATGAATAGCTAATAGCTGAATTGTAAAATTAGGCAATGTTTTGATAAAGGAGGGAATTGCTCTTTTAGTAAAAGAAGGATAATAAAAAATCGCGGATAAAACGTCTTGTTTTATCCGCGATTTCTTATATCATGGCTATGGTATTTAGCGCTTAGTCTACTTCCACAAAAGCATCTTCAGAAACTTCAATGGCTGCTTCGATTTTGATACGCTTGGTCCTCAATAATTTCCGTTGACCATTGCAGGTCCCCCATAATTTAACTCGATACCGTCCATCTTCAGGATACGCATAAGTAATTATGGCTTTGTCCGCCGCAATGAATTTACCATTACCAAGCTCCAGTTCATAGCTAATCTTGCGATGATAATCCGGGATGTGAAAGCTTAGTTTTTCACCTGCATCATAATATCCAGTAATCTCTAGCTTTTCTACATGTTCAATAACAGGTTCTTTCAATAGACTAAGTCGTGTTGCCTTAGGACTGGTATTGGTGTGAGGAGGCGTGTAAACGGTAGGAGAGAGATCAGTGGTGGAAGACAGCATGATTTTAGAAAGTGCCAATAGTCCCATTATACAGATAAGGGAGCAGAGGATCAATTCTCCAGTGATGAATTTTTTTTTCTTTTTGCCTTTAGGCATCGCTGCTTTGGGATGGTTCATGTGAATTAGTTTAGTGTTTCAAGAGAGGTAGTGCTGAAATGATGTATCTAGTATAACATAAATACATCATGATAGCAAAAGTATAAATAAACATATTAAAACACAATAAATATGTTTGTTTTTTCTTGTCAAATTGTTAGCATTATAAGCTTAACTTTTGACTCCAAAAATAAAAAAGCATTGCAAACCTAATTGCAATGCTTTTTTATTTGTTAAAAAGAGTTCTAAATAAATTCGAAATGTTAAGTTCAAGATTTACATCGTTGCGCGGATCACCTCAGGCTCTGTTGGCTCTCCCTTCGGCAATAATAACCAGAGCGCCCCATAATGATGTAAACTAGTCGCCTTTATCCGTCCTTCATAGCCAATGCCCTGGTAAATATCTATATGTCCAGGGCCATTAATAGCGCCTCCAACATCCTGAGCCAGAAGGAGTTTGAACTCATGCTTAGTACATATTCCCTTTCTGTTGTAGCTTGGAACTGCCGCCAATATGCAAGAACCCAAGGGAATATAATCGGGGTCAACAGCAATGGAATGTTCAGGAGTAAGTGGCACTAAACCTGCCCCTTTTATCTTGTCTCGAGTTGGTACAGGATTGAAAAATACATAGTTAGGGTTAGAAAAAAGAATAGAATCTTTCATCTCGGGGTTTTCCTGAACAAAGGTTCTAATGTCCTTGATAGATACATCTCCTACCCCAGCAATTCCTTCTTGAATCATAAACTTACCAATGCTTTTGTACTTATGACCATTACCTCCATTATAAGCAAATAATTCGTGGGTACCATCTGGATATTCAACAATACCAGATCCCTGAACTTGCATGAAGTAAATTTCAACAGGATCATTTGCATAAGCGAGTACGAGTCCCATCCCGTCTAATACACCATCTCCTTCAATCTCCGCACGACTTGGTAATTTACCTTCCCAATTGCTTGGTCGGTTGTAAATAGGGTACTTAAAAATGGCATTTTTGGTTTTACTTACTTTTAATACTGGAGTGAAGTACCCCGTTTGGTAGACATTCCCCTTTTTGTCGTTGCCTTTGATTTGGTGCGCATCGAGCATATTTAGCAACTGCTTTGGCTCATCAGCATATTTTAGCAATAACTCTACCGTGGACTTAGTGTCCTTTGGGTCAATTGTCAAATTACCATAGCTCTTAGTTCTAGTTTTTTTACGGTATTTCAATAATTTGAGCTGATTATTCAATCCATCCTTCACCTTTGCATCCATTTTAGGAAAGGCGTCAAATGATTTCAGACTTTTTTTAGTGTAAGTATCAGACATTTTTTCCTTTCCAATGTACTTTCCCAGCTTATTAAACTTATAATCGGGAGTATTGGACCAGGAGACAAGGTCCTGTGGAGCTTCTACAACCGTTGTCTCTTCTGCAAGAGGAGGAGGTTGTTCTGCTTTGTCACTTAGGGAGTAAGCCGCCAAAAGGAGGGCTCCCGGGAGTAGGAGGTAAAATTTGTTCATGGGATATACTTTTCGGTTTTTAGGTCGATTACTATTTGCTAGATGGTGTAATTTCTTTTGGGTGATATGTTCTGAATTCATGTACGCGTTATTTTGTATTTAGTTTTTATGCCATGCGTTTCATAAATTCGATGCAAATGTACGTTAAAGTATGATATTATACAAATTTGTAATAAATATTGACAATAAAACCATCCGAATTCTTTCTACTAGTCACCAATAAGTGTCCATGCCCCTACGATAATTAACATTATTAACTACCTGTTAGATGGTATTTTAAATATGTTGAAAAGTTGCATTTAATTTAATTCAGGTTGATTTATCGTTAACGTGTTGATATACAGGTTTTTATACATTGTGAGTGTTTGATTGTTTCTTCGCCGACATAAAGGACTAGTTGAAGTAAGAACAGTACCAAGCACAGAGGATTTCTCAAATTCTATGTACCTTTAAAGCACTATATACTTCACCTACAAGTAGAGTGAGAATAATTTATGATATCTCGCTCTCCGGAACCTCTTCATAAGATAAATTACTATTAAACGCTGGCTTACTTTAAATAGAAGTATCCTTCTACCTCTACATTTTTCTAAACTACCCCCCGTTTAGGAATATTTGTACTTATACACTTTAACCAAACTAACATTATGATGATCCCCCAATCGGAGAAATCAAGCCCCAAATACAAAAAGAGTATGAATTACCTAAAAAAACTTTCCACTCTTTTTTTCCTTTTATGGACTGCTTCACTTATCGCTCAAGTACAGCTAACTGCTGATCGCCCTGATGCCACCTATGCCCCCGGTGAAACTGCAAATTTTGTTTTGACCTCCAGCTCTAGTGGAACGGCTACCTATAGCATCGTTTATGACAATTTCGCGGATGTAATAGCAACAGGTTCTATCTCCGTTTTAGGCAATGTGCCCATTAATATCCCATACACCCATAATGAACCGGGCCTTGTACTTTGCAAAGTAGATCTAAATGGTAACAATACAATTGCAGCTGCGGCTTATGCCTTGGAAGACATCCAACCAGTCGCTGCTGCTCCTGCAGACTTTGATGCTTTTTGGAATACCGCAAAAGCAGAACTTGCGGCGGAACCTATTGATCCTCAACTTTCCGATTGTCAAACGAGTACTTACGAAACCACCTGCCGAATCAACCTCGGTAACATTGATGGCCGTCGAGTTTACGGATATATTTCTGTTCCGAATTCACCCGGCCCTTTCCCTGGGGTATTGACGCTGCCTCCCTTCGGTTCAGGTCCCAATGTTTGTACGCCTGGAGATGAAAATGCGGAGAGAGGTGGTGTACTTTCCATAAGTATCAATATTCATAATGTCGAACCCGATGCCGCTGACCCAAATGCCTACGAGCCGAATGTCATTACTAACCCGGATTCTTTGTATTATAAATACGCTGTGCTTGGTGCCATCCGCGCAATTGATTATATTTTTAGTCGCCCTGATTTTAACGGTACAGAGATGGGCGTCATGGGAGTAAGTCAGGGAGGTGGGTTGTCTTACCTAGTTGCTGGAATCGATGGTCGTGTAAATCTATTGTTAAATTCTGTAGCCGCTTTGAGTGAACACAATGGTTTGATTGACGAAAAAGCGTCGGGCTTCCCTTACTACATTCACAATTCGAGAACATCAGATGGATCACCGGAACATGAGGCTGCTACTGCTGCTGCCGTTTCTTACTATGATGCCATGCATGCCGCCGCTCGTTACGACGGCCCTGCTTGGTCTTTTATTGGCTATGAAGATTTGATTTGCCCTGCTGCAACTGGAATGGTGGCCCACAATCAATTGACGGGTCCTAAAATAATGACTCACTCTATTGAAGTTGCTCATAATACGCCCAATCCTTATTGGGTCGATCGCTATGATTTTTTCAAAAGGCATTACCCTTCTACTCAAAATCCGCCTTGGCCATGGCCTGGCACAGATCAGGGATATTTCATAAATGCAGGTGAAGATGATACTATTGACATCACCAACCCCGTCAGTCTTTCTGCTACGGTAGAATACAACACAACAGTTGATCCCAATTGGCCGAGAGAATGGAAAATGATTAGTGGTCCTGGAACAGTCACTTTTTCGAATCAAGACGACTACACAAGTACCGCGACTTTTTCTACCCCAGGATCTTATGTACTACAGTTCATTGCCTATGATTATTCAGAGTTAGCAGCCAACAAAAGATTTACATCCGTTGCTGATCAGGTTCTAATTGAAGTCAATGACAACAATCTTCCTCCTGAAGTAACACTTTCTACTGCAACATCTGAAGTGAATGGTCCATTTTCAGTAGATGTCCAGTTTTCTAAAATTATTACGGGCTTGGAAATTACAGATTTTGTGATGACCAATGGGGTCATTACAAATTTCAGTGGAACAGGGAATCAGTATAGCTTAACGGTAGATCCGACAGTAGAAGGAAATGTAAGTATATTGTTGCCTGCGGATGTAGTAGCAGATAATAACGGGAATTTGAACCTTGCTTCCAATACACTTATCGTAAATTATATAATTCCGCAAGGTTTGTTTCTTACCTGTCCGGAGGATCTTGTATTAAATGCTGCTCCGGGAGCCACGACTATCGTTGCAAATTGGGCAGAACCAACTGCAACTACAACTTGTGCAGATCCAGCAATTGACATTGAACAAGATGATGATGATGACTATGAAAATGGAGATGAATTTCCTGTCGGAACTACCGTCGTTAACTATACAGCCTCTGATGATTGCGACAATGAAGAGGTCTGTAGTTTTAATGTTATTGTTGATGCTACTCCCGTAAGTCTAGATTTGAATAATTGCCCTACCGATACGCTGATTCTAATAGAAGAAGGTGTTGGTGGTCAAGTGGTGAATTGGATTGCACCTACAGCGAGTACCAATTGCTATTTGGGAAATAACATTACTGTAAATCAAACTGCAGGTCCGAATAGCGGATCTTTGATTCCATTAGGAATCAATACAATTG
>CAZDTI010000208.1:0-15385 GCA_964508085.1 uncultured Saprospiraceae bacterium
GTCTACCCATGCCGGATATCCCCCTTCCAAATTAAAAACCCTCCCCTCCTCAAAACCACCATTCTTCATCAGTGTACAAGCCCGAATACTTCGGCGTCCTGTTCGGCAATAAACAAAAATATCACTGCTCTTTGGAAGCACTTCAATTTGCTCCCAAAAATCAGGGCCGAGATAATCAATATTTATAGCCTTTGGTATACCCCCTCCTGAAAACTCTCCAGGTGTTCGCACGTCGAGGATGATAGGCGAGTCGGCAGCTTCGATTTTTTGCTGAAAAGCAAGTGGATGAAGGTTATTCAACTGAGCTTTGAATAATCTCCAACGAGAAGTTTTGCAAGATTGGTCTTTCATGGTTGAGGTGCTTCTATTTTGTTTGCTTCTTAAAAGGTAGATGAGGAGATGGGGTGGATTAGGTAGATGGGATTCCTTCTAGCGCAAATTGGTACAAAAAAGGACGCTTTATCTACCCCAAATATTTAGCAAAAAATCTTTATTTTATATAATTATTTAACAAATCAATGACCTTCTGATTATTCCGGTTTTTAGCTACCAAAAGAGGAGTATCCCCACCCATCACTTCTTTAATTAGTGGACTTGCTCCATTTTCTAACAATAATTTTGTAATTTCTAAATGATCAAACCGAATGCTTTCTACTAATGGAGAGGCCATATACTCTGGGTGCTGATAATTCGGATCTATTCCCGTTTGGAGATAGAAACTTACTAATTCGAAGTCCCCATCTTGAATGGCTTTGAACATGGCTTTCCAATCTCCTCCTGACATAATTTAGTTGTTATATTTTTAATAATTTCTTTTTCTTTCCCTTTTATTTTAACCACCTTCCTTTGCTAGATTTCTCTTCGATACAAATAATTACTTTGACTTTCTTCTTGCTCTACCCTGAGAAATCCTACTTTTTCTAAAATCTTGATTGAGGCTATATTTTCTTTATTGCTCCATGCTATTACAATAGCAACAGATTCATTCTCTTCAAGCGACCTCAGCAATTCTCTAACAATCTTTTTTCCAAAGCCCTGTCCCCAAAACTTACGACCTATTGAGTATCCTATTTCGCATTCCTTTTTCCGATCTTCATCAAATCTGTACATTATACTCCCTATTAATTCTTGCGTTTTCACCAGCTCGACTCCTTCCCTAATTGTTAGCGTTTTATCTTTTAATAATCTTCTATTTTCTACATAGGATACAGCAGCTTCCAAGGTTTCCATTGGCTTACTTCCTCTAAATTTCATGGCCTCTTTATCAGAATAAATTTCGTACAAACTATTCACATCTTCCATGCATAACTCTCTGACTTTTATTTCGCTTGCCATTCTTTCTATCTTTTAAATTGTTTGAGACGCACAATAGTTTAAGAGAATGTTACCAGCTCAATTCAGACTGTATCTGACTTATCTTATTAAAAAAACACTAACGTACCAACTTGATTTTTGATTATCTAAAGTCTTAACCCTCAACTATTATCTTTTCATAATATTTACTCCCATCAATTATCAACTCAACGATTACAAGACCAACATAATCTATGCTAAATGATGTCTTAAATGAGTTAACACTGCTATTCGACATTATTAATTTACCATCAATTGAATAAATGTTAATTTCAGAAATTGGAATAATCGACTTCCTTCCTTCTATTGTCACCATTTCATTTTTTACTGGATTTGGAAAAATATTAATCACAGCGTCTTGATTATCATCTTGAGCTGGATCTAGGATAAAGTCACAATTCTCCAATGACTCTTCAAATATTGCTTCAGGGTATTCCCAAATTTCTTCTGTTATTGCCCCTTTAACTAAACCATCACGTATCCTTAAATTATTCATAGCACAACGAAATGGCCTGAATCCCCAATATCCCTCAACTAGGTAATCAGGATCATCAACAAAGTCACTTATCGGATTTCCAAAAAATTCTAGCCCAATTGAGATATAATATTCTTTGCCAACAGAATATAATGCATATACTGGAACTTCACAACCTCCTCCTTCATCAGCCGGTCCATACAATTTTATCGTATCTGTAATTCCTACATCATCTCGAAAAACGGACAATACTTCAATATATACTGCACGATTATCTAGAGAATATTCTTTTCGATCAATTACTTTTCCTTTAATTGAGATTTTAACATCTGAATTATTTGCTGTATAATCGCAGAAATAAAACCAATCACAGCTACAACTAAATCCCAACTGAATGCAATAGCATATAATTAAGGAGATTAATAGTATTTTTTTAGTTTTCAAAATTATTTATTTTTTGATCATTAAGGTTTTTAGATTATTTAACGCCTTCAAGGCTAATAATCACCATCACGTTATCACTTTTCATAAACATCCCTTCACTCCAACAAGCCTCCATTCTCCCCCACTCGATCCAAATAATAAACATCATCCACCGGACGCACAGGTCGCTTAAACCACAAGGGTCTACGCAATCCACCCGGCCCCGGCGCAGGCCGTGTCTTCGCTACCCACTCTTTATACATTTCATGCGACTTATTCGTATCCACAAAAATGTCCCCATACTTATCCTCTGGTCCCGGTTTTTCAATCCGAACTCTTTGATGCCAACAATGCATTCCCGAAATGGGGTCAGGATGAACCGCATGAGTAATATTCTGATGCACTCCACCATCTAACCAAAAGACTCTGGAGCTATCCGGATCAGAAGATTTGAAAGGTCGAACGCCTTGCATGGTATTCATCTTCCACTCCCCTTTTTTGATGTTTTCAATCGCTACAGTATTGGTTGCCCAGCGGTTTCCTTCATCTTGTGGACGGCGCCAGCGGCCCAGATGATGTGAACAGGCAACCACTCCCGGTTTCATTCCCTGAGTCACCCAAACCTTATCCACAAAGTAACCAATATCCGTATTCAGTTTTACAATATCTCCCGTTTTGAAACTCCAGCGTTTGGCATCATCTGGATGCATCCAAATTGGATTTCTATTTGAAATTTCGGTGAGCCATTTTGCATTTCCAGAACGAGAGTGAATCAGCGTTGGCAATCTAAAGGTCGGCACCAAAACGTATTCCCCTTTTTCTTTGTCCAACTCATCCAAGTGAATATGACTTTTGATATATCCCGGCGTTGCATACTCCGGCCATTTCCAATCGACCATCGTTTGGGAATAGAATTCGTTTTTACGCGACGGCGTTGGGAATCCGACATAAGGTGTTCCTTTTATCATCACCCCAATGTTTTTCCCGTTTTTGGAAATGACACCGGATTGTTCATCCGTTACAGCGCCTTCCATCTGATCAGCCGATAGAACCGCTTCATCTTTTCGATAAGATGTTTTCTCTACTTCAAAAGCACCGTACTTTCGCATGTAGTCCAATTCCGTCAAGCCCTCTTTTTTAGCAGCTTCTGGCAATCCTTTGGTATGTTCAAAAATGTACTGGTAATATTCGTCAATGGTAATTTTCTCTCCAGGACGATAAGGGGATTCGAAGTGTTTTCGAATACCCATACTGCCATCTGGATCGATGCGCCAGCTCAGTTCAATCCAAAATTCGTCTTCTTCCCAAACCTCTCCAGGGTTCACTTCATAGGTAAATTCAACCTTCTTCCCCGCTCGTCTTGCCGCTTCTCTTAACACCGGTTGACGGAAAGCAATCCACATTCCCGAGTGTGTTGCGTAGCTGTTTAAGTCGTGACGTTCGGGTGCATGGCCCATTGGCAGAACGTAATCAGCGAAGAAGGCGGTTTCGTTCCAAGTTGGTGTCATGGCGGCATGAAGTCCGAAAAGATCTTCGTCCATGTAAGTTTCCATCCAAGTGAAGCCATCAGGATAGGTCCAAACCGGATTGAATACTCTGGAGAAATAGACATCCATTTTTCCGCGTCCTTCTTTGAGCATGTGCGGTAATAAAAAGCTCATTTCAAAAAACGCGAGTGGGTATTCGTTTGGAAAGTGTAAATCGTTCCAGAACTTTTGTGCGGGTGGGGTATCGAAAAACTTTGGTTTGAATTTGTTCCAAGCATTTGGCGATGTTCCTCCTACCGTTCCAACAGATCCGGTGAGTACGGATAAGAAGTGTAAGGCTCTAGACACACACCAACCTCCGAGGTTTCCCGCAGCAGCACTCCGCCAATTGTGGGCAGCAAAACGGGAGCCGGCCTCTCCTATCTTTGTTCCGATTTCGCGAATCATTTCTGCTTTTACTCCCGATTCTTTTTCTGCAAACTCCGGTGTATATTCTGCGTATTCTTCTTTTATTTTTTCAATGAAATTTTCAAAGGTAAGCGGCGTTCCTTCATGTCGCTTTTGCAAATAAGTTTCCCAATTAACCCACTTCTCCATGTATGCACGATTGTACAGCCCTTCGTCTAGAATTATTTTAGCGAAAGCTAATAAAACAGCTGCCTCTGTTCCGGGATAAGATGGCATCCAATAATCCGACATCGAAGCAGTGTTCGACAAACGTGGGTCCATTGTTGCCAACTTCGCTCCTTTCATTTTTCCTTCTATGATTCGTTGCGCATGCGGATTGAAATAATGCCCTGATTCCAAGTGCGCAGAAATCAAGAGAATGAACTTTGCATTCGCATGATCTGGTGATGGTCGATTGTATCCATACCAAAGATTATAACCAAAACGAGCCCCTGCTGAACAGATATTGGTATGTGAGTTATGGCCATCCACTCCCCAAGCTTGAATCACTCGATTAGCATAACCTTCATGTCCTGGACGACCGACATGGTAGGCAATTTGGTTCTGACGTTTTTCTAAAATTGCTTTGCGCATTCGAGCGGCAAAAGTATCGAGCACTTCATCCCAGCTAACGCGTTCCCATTTTCCCTCGCCTCTTTTCCCTGTTCTTTTTAATGGAAATAAAATTCGATCTGGATCTGTAATTTGATTGATGGTGGCAGGACCTTTTGCACAGTTCTTTCCACGACTTCCCGGATGGTATGGATTTCCTTCAAACTTTCTGACTTCCCCTTTTTCTTTGTCTACGTAAGCGGTTAAACCGCAGGCAGATTCGCAATTGAAGCAAGTGGTAGGAACTATGGTGTAGGTTTTCTTTTCTTTCTTTGGCCAAGACTTGGCTTCGTATTCGGTCCAGTTGTCCCATTGATCCATTGGTGGGAAGCGAGTCAAGTCACCTTCTTCTACGAGGCGCTCAACTGGGGCTTCTGTTTCCTTTTTGTGGAGGTTGGGAATGATGCCGATGGACTCTGCGATTCTTTCTATTAGTGATGGTTTTTTATGTCCCATTTTATATATTGATTCTTTTGTAATTTTTTAAATCGAAAACTTATTGTTTCACCAGCAAGCGTTTATATTGCCTTTTATCTACTCCAAAGAACTCCACTACGTAAATCCCAATTTCCGCCTCGCTGATGTCAAGATTCAGTACATCGCCGTTAATGTTTTTTTGTTGATATAAAAGCTGTCCGTTTAAATTGTATATAATAATCTCTCCATTTTGGCAGGCTATAAAATCTACATTAAATAAGCCTGTGGTCGGATTTGGATAAATAACTGGAGTATCCGTAAAATAAACACATTCTCTACTAAAGCTAGAGGCTGGATCTATCTTTGTCCAATTATCCATGGCGAAAGACTCCGCATCTACTTCAATACAAATTAGGTTGGAAGATCCCTCTGTATTGAATCGTATCATATTGCTATTGTTACCATTTTTGAGGCTAAGACTGGTTAACAGTTCATTGTCCTTGCAAATCAAATATGCTATTGTTTTATTAGCGCAGAGGTCAAGACTCGTGATCTCAGTACTGCTACAATTCAGATAATACAAATCTTTATTTCTACTGAGATTAAGAATGCTTATGCTTGTATATTCGCAAATCAAATCTTCCAGACTAGTATTTGAGGTAAGATCAAGACTACTGATATCCGTATCACTGCAAGCAAAACTTCTCAAAGCGGTATTGACACTCAGATCGAAACTACTAATATTGGTACTGCTGCAAGCTAAAATTTCTAAAGCTAGATTTGCACTAAGATCAAGATTTGTCATATTCGTCTTACTACAATTTAATTCCGTTAGTGCAATGTTAGTAATAAGATCCAGACTACTTATTTCGGTGCCCTGGCAATTTAGCTTTTCCAGTGCCACATTCGTTCTAAGATCAAGGCTTCTCATATCCGTATTTTCACAATTTAGCTCTGTCAATGCAGTGTTCACACTAATATCTAGGTCAGTCATCTCCAATTCCGCGCAACGTAAGATCAACAATTCGGTATTGGCACTAAGGTCTATAGTAGTTATATCATTGAATCCACAGTCTAAGAAAGTCAATGCTGTGTTAGCACTTATATCAAGATTACTTAAATTATTGAAACGACAATTCAAATAGGTAAGAGCAGTGTTAACGCCAACATCTAAATTACTCAAACCAGAAGTGAGACAATTCAAATATTCCAGAGCCAGATTATTACTAAGATCAAGATGAGTTAAATCATTGTTCGTACAAGTTAAATGAGTCAAAGCAGTATTCGCACTAAGGTCGATACTGCTAAAGTCATTGTATCTGCAAGTCAAGTTTACCAATGCTGTATTTGCGCTAAGGTCCAGATCAGCTATGCGATTAGAACTGCAATCCAACTCTTTCAATCCAGTAGCTAGACTAAGGTCAAGATTTTCTAAACTAGCCTCATTACAATATAAAAAAGTCAATGGGGTATTAGCGCTAAGGTTCAGATTGCTTAAGTAGTAATTTTTCCCACAATTTAAATAGGTTAATTCAGTCTGAGCACTAAGATCAAGACTACCTATTCGATTTTGCTGACATTCTATATGCCTCAAAGCGGTGTTAGCGCTAAGATCAAGTTCGCTTATGAGATTGAATTGACAGTTTAAATACCTCAAATTTGTAAAAGACGCAATCCCTATTAAATTATGAATAAATTTATATTCAACATTTAAAGTATCTGTAAATGCTTGAGCCTCGCTTTCTTGAATTTCGTTATCACCATTTGTATTAATCGCAGTATTACTAAGCAATGCTGTCTTAAAATTATCATCAGGAATATCCACAATCTGACTGTAAACCATATTACAGGAGAAGGCAATGCAAAGACAAATTAAATGTATTTTTTGTTTCATGACTTTATTTTTTGCTGAATTAGAAGTCGTAAAAAATAACCGCCCATTTTAATTTCTTCATTCCTACTTTATCTTTTAACTCAATGGTAAACGCTGTGGCGCCTCCACCCAAATATGCTCCGTCAAATAAATTCCGGCTAGTACAATAACTCCAACTAGAGCCAGACTCATCAAATGTGCTCCATTTAACAATAAAATTACAAAAGGAATAATATTTCCAAATGTGATAACGCCAACCCAAAAATTCATCTTGTATCTTCCTTTCGTAATCATATCTACCGTACGCTTTGCATCTTCCGTTGGGTGAGTCGTTATTAACTCTATAGCCATTGTAGCTACGTTAATCGCAATGCCAACTAGTAGAATATTTCTCAAAAGCGGCAACCAGTTTGCTCCACTTTCTGTGAATAAAGCCACTAAGGCAAATGCCGCAGCACCGGCCAAGAAGCTGTGTAACAACATATGTATCGAAAGTGTAGGACTTTGCCAAAAATCTCTTCCTTTCGCTTGCGCAAATAGGAAAGCAGTGTAAATGGCTACGACTGTGGCTACAGCTGCAGTCAGCCACATTAAAGTAGAAAACAAACCTATAAAACCCAACCATTTCGCTCCAGCCAATGCGGTTAACAAAGCACCATAGGCCGTGATGGCATAACCACCTTTCACTAACCAACTCCCCCATTGTGGGCGAAGTAAAACATAGAAAAACCGCTTTGGCTGATCTAAATCCATGATGAGTAAAATCCCAGTAATCGTCAGAAATAACAATGCTATTCCTAATCCCCAATTCATTACGGAACTATTTACTTCTGCCCAACCAAAAGCCCAGGCTAGAAAAGGGACAAGAAATGCTCCTGCAGAAATGGCTTTGGTCCAAACATAAGCAGAGACTTCCCAGCCCCAAAGAATACCTTTGTCTGGAGTATCGTAAACTCGGCGTCCTTTACCCATCACTACATCAACAGATCTTGAAGCACCACTATTATTTAATTCATCAACGGTTGGAGATTCGTTATTAGCTTCCATGATCGCTTGGATCACATCACCATTAGAGAAGGCTAGTTTTTCTGCTTCCTTAGCAAAGTGACCAACACCTAAGCCTTGACTATTCCAAATCTGTGGTTCACCAGAAGGTGTTGCTCCAGGATTTAACGAAAGTTCATCTGCATCTATATAAAAGAGATTTGGATTGGTTCCTTTCTCTGCTTTTCTGACTTTGACTTGTTGACGGGAAAGTAGTGTTGCAATTTTTGAATCGGCGTCTTCCATATCTCCGGAAATAATGGCTTCCTCTGGACAAACATTAACACAGGCAGGCTCCAAACCTACATCCACACGGTGAGCGCAGTAGTTGCATTTGGCAGCAGTATGTGTTTCTGGATCAATATATAATGCATCATAAGGGCAAGCTTGCATACAGGATTTACAACCGATACAGCGGTCTTTGTCAAAATCTACAATACCATCTGCTCGAATGAATAAGGATTCCACCGGACAGATGTCTACGCAGGGTGCGTCTGTACAATGGTTGCAGCGCATTACGGAAAAGAGGCGTCGGGTATTTGGGAACTCTCCTTTTTCTACTTGCTTCACCCAGGTCCGGTTGACACCGACAGGCACTTCGTGTTCTGATTTACAGGCGGTGGTACAGGCGTGACAACCGATGCATTTACGATTGTCAATTACAAATCCGTATTTCATATGTTATGTTAGTTGTTGGTAGTGATTCGTTTTGTTATTGTTTTAAATCTGGTCTTTGGTATGCGAACAGCAAGTAGTGTATTTTTTATTCATTGTAAAAATCTTTGATCTATTTGAGCAGTTGTTTTGCCAGCCCGCACCCCCAGCCCCTAAAGGGGAGCGTCAACCCGCTTCCCACTAATACCTCAAAAAATATTAGTGAGATACGGGGATTAAAATCAAGCCTTGTACCACGACTGATTCGTTCGGAGCGCTGATGCTCCCCTTTAGGGCCTGTCTAGCAGCCAGATAGAGCTGGGGGCAGCGCTGATACAATCTCTATCTCCCCGACAAACATTATTTCTAAAGACAAATCCTCATTACCCCTTCTTCAAAGTCGTCGGACAAACAAAATCCGTCGTCGGAATAGTTGACGCTTCTATATCTGCAAAAGTACCATGCACATTCACCAATTTCTCAAAACCCCTTGATTTCAAAATAGAGGCTGCAACAGTGGACCGGTATCCAGATCTACAATGCATGAAATACAACTTGTCCGAGTCTATTTCGCTCATATTTTTACTGATAAAATCCAGAGGGAAATTTTGTGATCCGTCAATGTGCATTCCTGTCCATTCTCCTGGCTTTCGGACATCCAAGATGTTAATACTCTTGTTATTTTCGTAAGAAGCGGTTAAGCTTTTTACGTTTATGGTATTAATTTCGTCCACTTCTTTTCCTGATTTTTTCCAGGCTTCAAAACCTCCTTTGAGGTAACCGATGGTATTGTCGTACCCAACTCTTGCTAAACGTTTTACCGTTTCTTCTTCTTTGCCTTCAGGGGTTACGAGTAAAATGGGTTGCATCAAATCCACAATCAAAGCGCCGACCCATGGAGCGAAACTTCCATCCAAACCAATGAAAATAGAATTGGGAATAAAGCCTTTTACAAATTCCGTTTTGTCCCGAACATCGAGGATGAGTGCATCCGTTTCGTTAGCGGCAGATTCGAATCCTCTGGGGCTGAGGGCTTTGGCGCCTCGTTCCATTACTACGTCTATACTTTCGTAGCCAGATTTATTCAGCTTTGCATTTTTAGCAAAATATTGAGGTGGAGGCGCTAGTCCGTCTGTTACTTCTTTGATGAATTCTGCTTTGGTCATATCCGCACGGAGGGCGTAGTTTGTTTTTTTCTGATTGCCCAAAGTGTCCCAGGTTTCGGAACTCATATTTTTGCCGCAGGCAGATCCGGCCCCGTGTGCGGGGTAGACGATTACGTCATCAGGTAAAGTCATGATTTTATTGCGCAAGCTGTCAAACAACCATCCAGCTAAATCTTCTTTGGTCAATGTTTCTTTTTTCTGCGCCAAATCTGGTCGACCAACGTCTCCTATAAATAAGGTATCTCCAGAAAAGATCGCGTGCTCTTTTCCATTTTCATCTAATAATAAATAGGTGGTACTTTCAGGGGTATGGCCTGGTGTATGTAGCACTCGGAAGGTAAGATCTCCTAGTTTGAATTCTTCATTATCTGTGGCCAGGTGTTTTTCGTAAGTCGTCTCTGCATTAGGGCCATAAATGATTTGCGCGCCTGTTTTTTTAGCAAGATCCAAATGGCCCGAAACGAAATCAGCGTGAAAATGGGTCTCAAAGATGTATTTGATTTTGACACCGTTTTCTTTTGCTTTTTCAATGTAAGTACTCGTCTCTCGAAGCGGATCTATAATGGCCGCTTCCCCATTACTTTCGATGTAATAGGCTCCTTGGGCAAGACATCCGGTATATATTTGTTCTACTTTCATTTTTAATAACTATTATCGGTTAACTAATAACTGTTGACTTCCTACTAACCTGTTAAAAGGATGAAGACAGCTGTATTTGTATGAGCATTTTTGCTTACCACAAAGTAAATGCTTACTTAGTTATTAGTCTGTGATCTTTGTTACACAGAATCCAAAGATATGAAGCCATGTTCATATATTCAAATATTGTTGTATTCTTCTTTTTACAAATTTTATGTTTTGTATCAGCCTTTACACAAAAGATGATTAGGCGTTTTTGGCTTAGCACTTACCCTCCTCTTCTGGGTTAGGAAACAGGTCAGACTCGTCCTCCCCCGCTCTTTCTTTAAGGCATTTGAAGTCTTTCTCTATCAGTATTTTTAACTGCTTTCCATGTCCTATTGGTAAGTATTCTTCTAAACTAATCTGATTGCTATTTGCCCAAGTATCTACGGTATCGTTAGGGCCTAAAATGGAGATTATATTTCCATTAAAAGAGGCAGCAAATTCTGAAGTGGCTCCTTTTTGGAAGATGTAAGTTAATTGTTGAGAAGAAGAAGGTCCGAAACTGATGCTTTCTTTTACTTTACCTTCATCGAGTAGCTTTTGTACTTCACTTTGTGTTAGGCGGAGACGAAGGGAGTTTCCTAGTATTCTTATTTTCATGATTTTATTTTTTCTCATTTGTCTGCAAAGCATAGTTCTTATACTTGCTGCTCACCGGTTCTTCATCAAATGCATTTACAGCATGTTGAATCCGGAGGAAAAACTTACCCTCTCCCAACTTTTGATAAAAACCACTTCTAGAAAGAACATCTCTTAGTGGGCCTTTGATTCCAGAAATATAAAACTCCACGTTTCTGCTTTTGCAAAAATCTATTATTTCTTCCAAGGCATGAGTTCCACTACTATCTAAACCATTCATGGCAGCAGCATCTAAGATAAACAATTGGAGATCTCCACCCTTTGCATGTATACGCTCTTGCATTTCCTCCTGAAAGTAAGTAGCATTGGCATAATACAAACGTGCATCAAAACGTGCGATTAAAATATCTTTTCGACTTTCTAAATTATCAAAGCGTGCCAAATTTTTATAATGTGGTTTTCCAGGTATCTTCCCTAAAGAAGCGATGTGCGGTTTTGTGGTTTGAAAAACAATCATCGCCAAAGAAAGAACAACTCCTATCAAAACACCTTCTTCAATACCCAATGTCAACGTTCCAATAAAAGTGGCCAAAAGCATCCAAAAGTCTGGCTTATAGCTTTTCCAAAGATGAATCGCTTCTTTATAATCGATCAATCCAAAAACCGCTACCATGATGATGGCGGCTAAAACCGACTGTGGCAAATAATAAAAAAGCGGCGTCAGGAAAAGTAATGTCAGAATAATAAGAGCAGCGCTAATAATCGCTGCCATTCCCGTTTTAGCACCAGACTGATCATTAACAGCAGAACGACCAAAACCTCCAGCGGTTGGAAAAGCTTGTAACAGTGCTCCTCCGATATTGGCCAACCCTAAGGCGATCAACTCCTGATTCGGAACAATTCGATAATTTTTGTGCCTTCTTAAAATGGCCTTTGCTACGGCGATACTTTCCATAAAGGCAATAAAAGCAATCGTAAAAGCCATGGGCAGTAAAGCTTGAATTTTCTCCCAACTAAAGACTGGAATAGAAAACGAAGGCAACCCTTCCGGGACAGAACCAACGATTTTCACCCCATGAGCATTCACACCAGTTCCCCAAACCGCAAGAATACCAACGGCAACGACCAACAAAGATCCGGGAATTTTAGACTTGATTTTTTTACTAATTAGAATTAGGAAAATAGCCGCAAGACCAATACCCACTGTGTAAAAATTCGTCTGACCTATATTCTGGACGGCACTACCAATCGTTTCATAAATCTTACTGGAACGTGGAATATTTATGCCTAATAAATGCTTCAACTGACTAAAAGCGATAATCAAAGCGGCAGCCGACGTAAATCCACTCACTACCGGATGAGACAAAAAATTGACTAAAAAACCTAGTCGGAATAAACCCATTAATAATTGAATGACACCGACCATCAAAGCTAAGAGTATCGCTAGTTGGATAAAGTCGTCAGAACCTGTTTCTGCTATTTTCCCAACTCCGGCTGCGATCAATAAAGAAACCATTGCTACGGGCCCTACGGCCAGTTGGCGGGAAGTTCCAAAAATCGCATAAATTAACAAGGGTAAGATGGCAGCATATAAACCATAAATCGGAGGTAGACCAGCTAGCATTGCATAAGCCATTCCTTGTGGCACTAACATTACTCCTACGGTGAGTCCGGCGGAAAGATCGCCTTTGAATTCTGTTGATCCGTATTTGGGTAACCAGGATAGTATAGGTAAGAAATCTTTCAAATTCATTTAATCAATTTTCCACAAGTTCTATTAATCAGCTTTTAAAGTCAGTGATTAGTATCACAATAACTCCATCTTTTCGATCCACGCTGCCTCCCAGCCTCCTAAAGGAGTAGCTGCTTACCCGCGAAAATTACAATAACTCAATCTTATTCCGTCCCAAGCTAATTCGATTCATTTTTTCAAACTGTTTTAGAATTCTGGAAATGCCTTCACGGGAAGCGTTTAAATCATTCGCAACATCTTGGTGTGTCGTGTTTATGATGTTTGAGGAGTTCGCTGCAGATTTCTTTTTCAAGTAATCATATAAACGATCATCCAATTTGTGGAAAACGATGTTATCTATGGTATGTACCAACTCTTGCATCCGTAGGTCATAGGAGTTCATAACAAAACTTTTCCAAGTTTGATATTTCATCATCCATTCATCTATGTATTTTATGGGTATGCCTATTACAGTGGTATCGTCTTCGGCTGTAGTCCTGATGTCACTGACTTTGTTCTTCATGCAACAGGAGAAAGACATGGAGCAGGTATCTCCCGATCCTAAGAAATAGAGGAACAATTCGTTATCTCGCTCTTTATCTTCCCGTACGACCTTGATGCTGCCGGAAATGACAAGTGGTACCAGTTTGATGTAACTTCCATAATCCATAATTCGCTCTCCTGCTTTGAAATGGAAGAGCTGTCCTACTGTTGCTATTTCCTCTTGTAATTTCAGTTCTGAAATGTTGGGGAAGTGTCTTTGGAGGAGTTGAAGAATTTCGGGATTCGCTTGTGCAGTCATCGGCATTACATATTACATTGACAGTTCTCCAAACATTCTATGATCAGAGATACGTCTTTTTCCTTTAAGGAATACATCATACTACGACCTTCTCTTTTCACTTGTAAAAGCCCTTTCAAGCGCATGTTTTGCAAATGATGAGAGGTCAAGGATTGTTCTGTCCCAAGTCTTTCACACATTGCGTTAACCGATAATCGAGGGTGTTGTTCCAGCAAATGAATGATGCCTAATCGAATGGGATGTGCCACTGTCTTTAGAATATAAGCGATGCGTTCTAGCTTCTCGACTAATTCTTTGTCAATAACTGTATTTTCATTGTTGTTCTTGTTCATACAGCTAAGGTATGAATATATGATCATATAAACAAGATGGTAAATGTTAAGAGTCAACATCTATGGACAATAACTGTTCAAAGTTCTGGGAAACGTCGTTTTCCGCTCTATTTAAAGATCTCTGCCTTTAACAAATCTAAGTCTCGAATCAATAATAAATTTGATTTCAAACAACTCTTATTTTTCGCTTTATCTTTAAAACCTGCCATAAACCGACAGAGTTATAACCATTTCTTTTTCTTCTTTCTCCTATAAGATATTATCTTTGGAAGAACTAAGTAAGTACTTCTTTGCTTACAAATCTTTGTTTACCTTTTCTAACAAGCGTTAAACTAAAGCCCTTATGAAAAATCAACTAAGCTTCCTCCTTCTCCTTTTCTTCTGTTCTATTTCTTATCTACAAGCCAACATTCATCAAGGATGTGAGGCCACTGCCATTGTAGAAGGCGCCTCTAAAGTGGTATTAAATGAAGAAAACAAGTCAATAAAATTCATAAAACTAGAACACCCCTTAGCCATTTCACCTGAAGAAATGACAACTTGGTTAAAAACGGTTTTAAATGCAAATGTAAAAACCAGCTTCCGCTTACTACAAAAAAAGGCAGATGATTTGGGTTACGTTCACTACCGCTTTCGCCAAACTTTTAACGGTTACGATGTCGATCATGGAACCTATTACATTCACACCAAAGCAGGCCAAATTATTTCCGCAAACGGAGAGTTTTACCCCGCTATTGACTTGGATGTGAACCCTCAGCTTAGCGCTGCTGAAGCCATAGCCATTGGAAAATCCCAAACGCATGCCCATAAATGGATGTGGGCCGAAGATGCATTCCCAATTCCTAAGCTACATATCGCAGCTACAAAAACAGGTTATTACCTTACTTACAAAACGGACATCTACGCCATGGAACCGCTGAGTAGAAAATGGTTAATGATCGATGCTGTTAGCGGTGAGGTTGTAGCAGAATACAATCGAATTCATACCAATAGCGTGGAAGGTGAGGCGCATTGTAAATACCATGGCGTGCAAACCATTACTGTTGATAGTATTTCTCCAAATGAATACAGGCTCCGTGACGATACCAGAGGCGGCGGTGTAGAAACTTATGATTTGAATGAGGGTACGGATTACTTTAATGCTGTTGATTTCACGGACAGCGACAACATCTGGGACACAACTACGAATGATGACGATGCAGCTTTGGATGCTCATTGGAGTACAGCGGGTATGTATGATTATATGCTCAATACTCATGGCTGGGAATCCTACGATGACCAAGGAACCGTCATGCTCAGCTATAT
>CAZDTI010000209.1:0-15317 GCA_964508085.1 uncultured Saprospiraceae bacterium
CATTATTCGGAATTTCAATAGCGTCAGGATTAATCATTGCATCTGTATCATCACAATCATCACCTGAATTAAATCCATCCCCATCAAGATCTTCAAAACTCACATAAATATCCTCGGGAGTTAGAACGATAGGAGAAGTAATAACATCTTCTATTTCCGTTCCATCAAAATTTGCTCTTTGAATTCTTTCCTCATAAGATTTAATTGAATAATATATCTTTTGATTCACTTCATCCAAATGAACTGCATTAATTTTACTGAAAGGTAAATTATCAATGGTAATAACTATTTCTGGATTTGAACCATCTAAATCCGATTTATTAACTGTTCCATCGTTACTATTTGTCCAATAGATCTTTGATTGAGAAGAGGAAACTTCAACATCTAGAAAGGTTGCAGATGTTGCGGTTATTAGATCTTCTATGTTTGAACCGTCAAGGTCAGATCTCTGTATCTTGTTTGTCCCCCAGTCCGTCCAGTATATCTTACCGTTCAAATCATCTATACTAATACCTGTTGGATTTAGTAAGCCACCAGTAATAATAGATTCGATATTTGTTCCGTCTAAGTTGGCTCTTTTAATTTCATTTTCATCCCTATCTGTCCAATAAATTTTATCGTTATTAAGATCGAGCTTTAGTGATTCAGGTACATCAAGGATAGGGTATTCAACAAGCCGCTCAATATCACTACCATCTAGGTTTGCCCTTAAAACTGCACCTGATTGATCACTATCAAAACCGCTTGTTTTATTCATCCAATAAATTTTATTATTCAAGCTGTCGATATCAATACTTCCAGGATTATAAACCATGGTCCTTGTTAAGAATTCGAATGATGAACCGTCATTTAAATTCGCTCTAAACAGAATCTTGTCGTAATTAAACCCCGTAAAGTAAATTTTGTTACCAGACTCATCTAATGAGATTGAATTAACAGATGGAGAACTTCCTACTAAGGTAATCTCTGTAGTTAAATCATTCAAATCTAGTCGATTTATTTCTGACGGAACACGATTTGCCCAATACAAATAATTATGATCTAAATCTACTGCAATTGCTTTTACAGATGTAGTTGAAACTATTTGTTCAACAACAAATGTATTTAAGCTGGCTCTATATACTCCTCCAGTCGTACCTACACCTGTATTTTGGGACCAATAGATATATTCCGACAACTCATTAATGATCAAGTTTCTAGGAGCATATGTTTCACTTAAAATCGTGGTCCTATCTGACCCATCAATAGCAGAGCGCTCAATTATATCTGATTCATTGTCCCCCCAGTATATTTGATTATTGTAAACGAATAAATCAGTTGGTTCGCTCAATCCTTGATGTATTGTATTAATCAAATCACCCTGCGTGTTATAAGACAGAATTTTGTCTGCATCTATAAGATATATCAATCCATCTGCTCCCATTGTAATTCCTTGAGGACGATCAAGACCTGATATCAACGTTGACTGATTTGAACCATCATAATCACAACTGATAACAGTATTTTTACTATTATCAGTCCTATAGATTTTACTTAAATTAAAATCAATAACATGATAATTAGGCGATTCTTTAGATAGGAGTATTTCACTTCCTGTTCCATCAACGTTTGACTTCCATATTATGTCTTTTTCAGAATCTGTCCAAAACATTTTTTGTTGTCCTATCGAATGATTAATGTTAACAAGAAAAAGGAAAAAGAGAAGATACTGACGATGAAAAGCTACTTTCATTTAAGTTTAAGTTTAACAAGTATTTTACAAAAAGCAAAGATAATAAAAATGCTAAATCTAATTCTGTCCGATCGACTAAATACTTAGCCGCCTAATACTTCGATGATCACAAATGTTCTTTGCCTGTTATGGACAATCATTAACAACACCTTCCATTGTTGGATTTGAAAAATTATCAAAAACAGTATAATCACCAGAAAACCCCTGAGTCAAAACAGATTTTAATGCACAAAAGTCGGACAACTCCTCATTGGTTATTATATCTATTTCTACATAAATTTTATTCTTCGTCTCTGGTTTTAAATCCATTGATACATATCCTCATTCAAACATACTCACTAAGTCTCTAAAATATAAACTTTTCATCAAGCATACACTCCGTTCTAAAACGTTCTTCCGCCAATCATCTAAATTCTTCCTTTGTAAGTCTTCAACTTATCCAACATAAAACGTACAAACGCCTTTCTGTGTCATTCAAAAATACTAAATATCCCCACCCCTCCCAAGAAAAAATCACCCCCAACTTGCTTATCTACGATTTTTATCGTAGGTTTGTACGAGAAAAATCGTAGTAAATATGAAAAAGAAAGATTCAAACATCGCACCCACCGCATCAGAACTCTCCATTCTCCAACTACTTTGGAGCAAGGGGCCTCTATCAGTCAAGGACGTACACGAGGCACTGGACCACAAAAAGCCAGTCGTTTACACTTCCACTTTAAAAACTATGCAAGTCATGATGGAACGCGGAATGCTCGATCGAACCCTCGAAGGACGCAAACACATCTATCAAGCAGCGATCGCTCAGACGGCCACCCAGGACAAGCTCCTCGATTCTTTCCTAGATAAAACATTTGGTGGCTCTGCAAAAAAACTCGTCATGCGAGCACTCGGTAAGCATACCCCTGACGCGGAGGATTTAGAAGAGCTCAAAGCATATATTGATTCTTTGGAAAATAAGGAAAAGTCGTAGCTGTTAAGGATGTTAGAGGGGATTAAAATTTAGGATTAAGAATTAAAGATTATTCGCTCAGACGCAAAAAACACCCTAATAATTCTCAATTCTCAATTCTCAATTCTCAATTCTTAATTCTCAATCCAAATCAAACTAAATAAAAACCTTCATCATGATCGAATACATACTAAGTCCACAATCCATAGAAGCTTTAGGCTGGACCTTACTTCATAGCCTCTGGCAAGGAGCCGCCTTTGCCATCTTATTGGCATTGCTTTTTATCGCTCTACGGAGTTATACTTCGCAATCCAGATACATAGTAGCGGTAGGGCTACTCAGTGCCTTCTTCCTCACGGTGTCTGCCACTTTTTGGCAACAATGGCAGCAGGCAGACAGCCGAGCTGAATTATCTGCATTACCTATAACTGAACAGTCTGCAGATGATGTTTTCACCTTGACTGACAGTGATGAAAAAGTATTGTTATTAGATAATGCAGGCAAGAACGCCGCTCCGTTTAATAGCGAAATAAAGGCAACAAATCAATCCGGCTGGATGCTGCAGTTTAGAAATTATTATGAACGCCACTTACCATTATTGGTAACCCTTTGGTTGTTGGGCGTCTTGTTTTTGCAATTGCGTTTTCTAGGACAATTGGCCTATGTTCAGCGGCTGAAACATTATGGCACTCAATTATTTCCAGCAACTTGGAATGATAGAATCGAGGAACTGGAAGGCAAGCTTCGGATACAGAAAAAGGTTAGTTACCTAACCAGTCTTCGTATCGAATCTCCAATGGTCATCGGTTGGCTTAAACCGGTTGTTCTCTTGCCCCGCACCCTTTTGACTAGCTTGTCGGAAACAGAAATTTATGCGGTGTTGGCCCATGAATTGGCACACATCCGTCGGGAAGATTTTATAGTCAACCTCATGCAGACTTTTTTGTGCAATGTATTCTTTTTCCATCCTGGGGTTTGGTGGATGAGTAGCCGGGTAGATGATGAAAGAGAGCACTGCTGTGATGACCTCGCCGTGGCTGCTACCGGCCCTGCTGTTTCCTATGCCAAGACTTTGATCAATGTATCTGAACTTCAATTGAAGATGCAAGGAAATACGCCGTTGGCCATGGCCTTATCCGGGAAAAGTAAAAAAAGAGAACGCGGTGGATTTTCCGGCAGGATCCGTAGATTGTTTACGGTAAAGAATGGTACTGGAACTTTTAGAGAAGGATTTGCGACGGCTTGTATCTTAATTATCGCTTTATTCCTTGGTGTAGCCGCAACGGGGAGTACCGTTGAAACAACTAAAATGAAAATGGCAACTGAGGTGGAGGGTAATTCTAACTCAAACGTAAATGCATTGTTAAATCAAAGCGATTTATCTATTGCAAAACCAGTGAGGCCAGTTGCGCCAGTGAACGCAGTTGCACCAGCTAGTACTGATGATACTCGGATTGATGCGCTAATTATGGCTTGCGGAGAGGGGGATATTGAGTTTGTGAAAACATTGGTGAGTTCAGGAATAGATGTCAATGGTATTGGATCCGAAGGTTTCACCCCATTGATGGTCGCCACGAATAAGGGGGAGCCGGAAATTGTTAAATATTTACTTTCACAAGGAGCTGATGTCAATCTAAATTACAATAGCTGGTCAGCCTTACTTGAAGCAGCTGACGAAGGTTCATTGGAGAGTATGAAACATTTATTGAAGGCTGGGGCTGATGTCAATTTTTACTGGACACAGGATAGCCCAACTCCGATTACCATGGCCGCTTCGGAGGGAAACCTCCAATGCCTACAATTGCTTTTAGAGCATGGAGCAGACATTAATGGAATTGGAAAGAGTATACCTCCGCTACATATTGCTGCAGCAGAAGGTAAACGGGAAATACTTAATTATCTACTTTCTCAAAACGTAAACATAAATAAACAAGATGCTAACGGGCGGACTGCTCTTATGTATGCAGCCTCCAATGGTCAGAAATATTCTATGGAGAAACTATTTGAAGCCGGAGCGGATATTTCAATTGTCGATTCGAATGGTGCTACCGCAAAAGATTACGCGGAAGCAGAGAATGAAGAAGAGAAGGAGGGTGAGGAAGATGAAGAGGAAGAGGAACGTGAAGAGAAAGAGGAGGAACGTGAAGAAGAAGAGGAGGAACGTGAAGAGGAAGAGGAACGTGAAGAGGAAGAGGAACGTGAAGAGGAAGAAGAACGGCGTGAAGAGGAAGAGAGAGATCATACACACAACTTTTTGGGCACTACAAGTCCTAAGATACACCAAGCGACAATAGATGGTAATATTGAAAAAGTGAAGCGAATGGTGAGACAAGGAACGGATGTAAATACCCGTGACGCTCATGGACAGACACCACTGCATTTAGCTGCCGCAAAAGACCACGTCGATGACATGCGTGTATTGCTCAATTTAGGTGCAGATAAGAATGCGCAAGACCACGACGGTCGAACGCCGCTTATGTATGCCGCAGCTGATGGTAACGCAGATGCGGTTACCTTCTTAGTTTCTCATAGAGCGGATTTTAATATCCAAGATGAGGAAGGTATGCGGGCTTATGAATGGGGGCGATTTGGAGGGAATGAAGATCTTACCAGTTTTCTTGGTTTGATTACAGAAGACAAACCGAGAATTAGTGAACGGGAGAAACGTAGCATGAAACAGCAAGAAAGAACGTATAAAACGTCCGAAAAGAACAAGTATAACAAGTACAATAAATACGACAAGTACAATAAGTATGAAGGTTCTCACATAGATATTTTTGAAGAGGGTCATAAAGATGTTAAAAGAAAAGACCAAAGAAGATACCCGAAAAGAGAAACCTTCCATGTTGCAACTGATGGTACTCACTTAAGGCAATATGACTTAGAAGAGCAAATTCCAGCATTGTTGGAGGCGGTACGAAATGGATCGATAGATGATTGTCGTAAACTGTTACAAGATGAGCTGAACCTAAACGCTACCGATAATACCGGTCAAACGGCCTTGATGGCTGCTGCCTCGACAAACCGCCTCGACATCGCTAAATTGCTGATCGTAAATCTCGCTGATGTCAATAAGAGTTCTGCTTCTGGATTAACTGCTTTGCACTATGCGGCACTCCAAAACCACGATCAAATGGTTCGATTACTTTTAGAAAATAATGCACAGGTCGATCCTACCATGCATTATTCAAGTACTGATGGAAACTATAGCAAGGAACCCCTCGTCTGGGAATACATCGGAGCCACTCCCCTATTGATCGCTGTTGAATCCGGAAACCTGGAAGTCGTGTCCATTTTAATTGATGCGGGGGCAAATACAAATCATCGCTTAATTCGAAATGAATATAGATTAAACGAAGACCGAGAAAATTACCTGACCGGAGGCGAAGTCATGGGACTAGATACTGACTTTCTAAAAGATGTGGAAATCAAAGTTAGCGATGATACCTGGACGCCTTATAAGCAGGCTTTACTTTTAAATAAACCATCGATTTTATCTTTTTTTCAAAAATAAAAAATAACAGACAACCCTTATCTTTTTTTCTTGTCCTTTAGCTTGGGGCATGTAGGTTGATCATATAGCCAATAAAATAATAAGCTATCCCACGCTTTTTTCAAAAAATTTAATTCTTGTTATCCTAAATTAAAGACTCTATGATACGACCCCGTATACCATTATAACAATTTCCCTACAAAAACTCAATTTAAAAAATTCAAAAAATTCTCCTCTTTATAGTAGAAAAAAAATAAAACAAAACCCTTATGAAGTTCTTTTTGACCCTATGGGCACTAGCAATTGCTAGTAGCCTTTCAGCCACCACTTTGCCTGTCAAAGTCAATCTTTCAGGTCGCATCATCGATGCGGATTATAATATTCCATTGGAATTTGCCACCGTCTCTGCTTATGATAGCAAAGCCTTGTTAATCACAGGAGCGAGTACAGATAGCACAGGAAATTTTTCTTTCAATTTACCTAAAGGTCAATACAAAATCAAAATTGAATTTATAGGATACACAACAATCGATACAACACTTGAACTTAGTTCCAATTATAATCTCGGTGACATCAAAATGTTTAGCGCTGCCACCGATCTTGAAGGAGCCACAGTAACTTCGGAGCGCAGTCGGCTTACCTTGAAATTGGATAAACAAATATTTGATGTCGGCGCTGATATTGTCTCCCAAGGAGGTACCGCCAATGAGGTACTGGATAATGTACCAATGATAAATGTATCTCCGGATGGAGTCGTTAGTTTACGTGGTAATGCTTCGGTCAAAATCCTAATCAATGGCAAGCCATCTGCGCTGGCCGACAACAATGCCTTGCAAGGAATTCCTGCATCTAACATTGCAAAAGTTGAAATTATGACGAACCCTTCAGCCCGTTACGAAGCATCGGGTAATGCGGGTATCATCAATATTATTCTGAAAGATAAAACGGCAAAAAATGGAGGCGGTCAGGTAAGTGCTTCTGTAGGGGTACCAACGGATTATCGACTCAACGGAAGTTTTTCTACAACTCAAAACAAGTGGACATTTTTCGGCAATGCCGGCTTGCGTTATTCTGACTATTTTAGTACGGGCGAAGCCGAACGGATCAGCCAGTTACCAAGTGGCACACAAATATTACGAGAAGACTTGGACCAAGAACGGAATGACGAAGCAGGGAATCTATTTGTTGGTTTGGATTTTCGTCCGATGGAAAAAACAACCTTGAGTGCCTCTTATTCTCTTTATCATCAAACGAATGATGATCTCTCTGATGTGAATTATACTTATAGTGATGATGGGGAAAACCTACAACGGGATTGGTGGCAGAGTTATGATTATCTGGAACCAGAGACCTATCATCAAATTGAAGCAACCTGGGCACAAGATCTTGCGAAGGAAGGCAGTAATTTTTTGATTTTATTTCAAAATGATTTTTGGAAAAATGATGAACAGGAATTAACAATTGTTAGTGAACGTTTTCCTTCAACTGCAGAGGTCTTCCAATTGAGAACACGTGACCTCGAATCTAGTAATGACTACCTCTTGCAAGGAGACTATGAGCAAAAGTTGGGAAAGTATGGAAAATTGGAATTAGGTGTACGAGGTGAGATGCGCATCATTTCCAGTGATTACATCGCAGAAGAAAAGCGAGGCGCTGATTTCCAAGTCTATCGCGGTCTTGAAAACGAGGTTGATTATTACGAGCGCATCGCGGCTGCTTATGTGCAATATGCTTTGGAAAAAGATAAGTTTGGTCTCCAAGTGGGATTGCGTAGCGAGTATACCAATGTTAGAGTGGAAGATACGAAAGCAGAAACCGAAGACATTGAGAAGTCTTACAACTGGGTATTTCCTTCGGCTACCGTCAGCTACAAGTTTTCAAAAAAGCTCAACGCCAGCTTGGGGTACAGCAAACGAATTCAACGTCCAAGGTTTTATCAATTAAATCCATTTGGTGGCATAGAAAATCCAAATGAATTGCGATTTGGCAATCCTGATCTAGATCCGAGTTTTAGAGATCTTATCGAATTGAAAGTTCTTTATAATAACGACAAACTAACAGTATCCCCATATCTTACTGCACACTATATTGATGGCTTCTACGACACTCAAGTACTACAAGACAGCAGTGGCTTAGTAACTTATTTTCCCATCAATTTGGATCAAGAACGTATTCTTGAAGCAGGATTAATTTTGACTTACGAACCAATTAAGGGTTGGCAATTTACTGCCGAAGCCAGAGCGGCAGAATTCAAACAAAAGGGATTCTATGAAGGAGTTGATTTTGGAAATTCCTTTCAAACCTTCAGTAGCGAAATTGGAGTTCGCGGAGTGCTCCCGAAAAAGATTCGAGTTCAGGCTTCCTTTTATTACTATGGCGGTCAGCGGTATTTACAATCCTTTCGTGATCCATTCTATGGTATTAATGCTGGGCTAAGTCGGAAGTTTTTAAGTGATCGCTTGCAAGTCTCTCTTAACGTACGGAATCTATTTGCACTATCGGTTTACCGTGGCGGTGCGACCTTACCTACGTTTACAAATTCTTACAAGCGTAGGTGGCAGGGACAGCGAGTTGGGCTGACTGTGGCTTGGGATATTGGGGCGGATGTGAGGGCTCGACGGGCGCGGGGGAGCATAAGGTGAGGTTAATATTTTTAGTTCTCTTATAAAGCTGTGGAATCTATCTGACTAGCCAGATAGATTCCACAAAGAGGTATAGTCATTGAATTTTTACACAATGATCTTTTCATTGCACTTTAATTCTTTTTTTATTCTATAAGAATTCTTCCACCACTTAGTTGCTGGTTTTCATTTGTGATTTGATAAAAATAAATACCAGCGTTCATTTGTTTTCTATGGAATTGTAATGTATTTCCATCAAAACGTTCTGTACTTATCAATTGACCTAAAGAATTATATATGACTAATGTCAAATCGTGAAGCAGTGGTCCTTCTAATTCGAAAGTGGTTTGTTCCTTAAAAGGGTTAGGGTAAACCAGGACATTATTGGTTCTTGAATTCGGTAGATCTACAATTATAGTTGCCAATAACCTTTCGCCAATTTGGTGCTGTGTTGTATTTGTAATTACAGGTTCATTAAAGTCGAAGTATATGGCTGCAGAATTATAAATATCCGTTCCTATTGGATTGTTTGGGAACTGTTCAATTTTGAATTTTACAAAACCATTTGATAACACTTCATTTACGTTACTATCAGGAAGCAAGATGTTTTCAAAAGTGAAGGTGGCAATTCCATTTTCTGTAAGGGTATATTGGTATTCATGACTACTCGGACCAGGTGTTAAACTAGCAGGATTCAAATGAGTGGAAAGGGTATCAACAATAACAACAGTGAAAGCAGTATCTGTTCCTGTATTTTGAAAACGAATCATGTAATCGATAGCAACATTTTGATTGATGTAATTTTCATCACCATAGCCAAGCGGAAAACCTTGCTTGTCGTTAGGATCAAAGGAACCAATGTTTTGTTGACAATCAATAGAAAGGAAGGGGGCTTCATCAGCTTCGGGAAATACGTTTACAAAACCTAAACTGATTTCGTTCGCAGCATTCAGGCCACAACCTTCTACCGTTATACTGACCACTTTGGTAAAAGGATGAAAGGGAACCTGCTCCGCTTCCATTCTGTAAGTCGCACCATTTGCAGGTACTTTTTCGGTTTGAATTTGACCAGCATCTAATTGGAAAATCCCTTCATGGCGAATGACTTCATCTTCTATAATTACAAAGTTTTGGAATTGATTCATGTCCCCACTGCCAACGTTTTGTATAAAAAAAGAAAGTGAATCAGCGCCACAGTCCGCAGCAAGTTCTATATCTGCTCCACTCCATAGATCATTAATAATGCAAGCAGTATCTGGAAGAATATGAGCGCTAACACAGTGGGTTTCTTGAAATTCTGTCTCATCGCAATCTGGGTCTAATAAGACATCAATCGTAAAAGAACCACATTCTGAAAATTCCAAATCTCCGATGTCAAAAATATAAAGACTGTCAAGGCTAGAGACTATAGGAATAGAGGTCGAAATGACTTCCATTGCCGGATCAAGAATAACTTCTATACTGGTGTTTTCAGAAAGCAAAGTTCCATTGTTACAATAAGAAACGACATAAGTATTTTCAAAACACCTTCTAAGAAAAGGAGTAGCTATATTTACTTCCAAGAGTGGACAATCTACAATTGATTGCATATCGAAATCAATTGTCGTCGTATCATTTAGGTTAATGAAAAGAGCATCGAGGCTGTCACTACAACTATACCAAAGGTCGTTTTTAGGAATTGCTTTTACGTCATAATACCCAGGAGATAATTCTATTTCGTACTCTCCAAATTCATTAGTTATAGAATAGTTCGTTTGATTGGATTCCGCGATAACAACAAATCCAGAGAGTCCTTCTTCAGCAATGTCTAAGTTGCAATTTTGATCGACGTCATGTCTTATCGTTCCGGTTAGTAAGTGGCCACCAAGAAGTCCGTTGGTGTCTACTTTGGTTAGAAAAACATCATCATTTGTTAATGCAGATTCTGTTCGACCCGCTAATAAATAACCACCGTCTGTAGTTGCTATGAGCTCTCCTGCGAATTGAGTAAGTGGCTTATAATACTTTCTGCTTTGCCATCCTGAACCACTAGACGGAAATATTTTTTGAATAAAGAAATCATACTTACCCGGATTATTAATTTCATCATTATCGAATCCAGCACATAAAAAAGAATTGTCTTGAAGCCGGAGTATTTTAGTAATAAAACTAGAAGCAGAAATGTATGGATACTCATCAAGTAAATTTCCTATTTCATCATAGGTGTAACATTTCTTATCCGTATTATCACAAATAATAAAGCCACCATCCAATGTAGCGGCATAATTGCCATCAGCATCGGGGAAATTAAATGTAGGTAGTTGGTTCCAACTAGAATCGACTACTGTAATCCCACCGTTTCCATTTTGTGGAAAATAATACTCATATATGAAATTCCCATTAGAAAGTAATTTTGGATCACTTATACTAAAGCTCTCGCCGTATATTTCCCAATCTTGGTCACTATATAGGTCGCCATTTTCCGCAGCCTTAAATATATAATTCCGGCCATTGTCCCCCCCAGTAGTCGCCGCATAGAATGCTCGAAAGGAAATGTCACCATTTGATAGCTCAAGAAAATCGAAGGCAAATGCCATATAGTAATATGATTGAGGGCTTCCATTATCAAAAGTATCTTGATATACCTGCGTCCAAAGTTCATTACCACTTTCGTCAAAACGAGTTAAGAAAGGTCGATCAAATTCTTCATCTGTTTTTGTTCCGTAGATCATGATATCCCCATTTTGAAGCTTCTTCATATCCGAGATTGTCTTACCAATTAAGGTATCATAGGATAAGAGTGCTCCTGATGAATTTATTTTCAGTAAAGGAGTTGAACCATCAGAAGGAGAAATAACATAAGAAGCTGTAGATACCCAGAAGTCACCATTGGCTAATTCCACGGCCTTACTGCCGGAGTCATTCTCAGTACCTCCATAAGATTCTTGCCAGCCCTGCGCTTGAAGGGATATGGAAAGAGTAGAAATCGCGAGTAAAAAAAAGATTCGAAATAAAGTTTTCATAGTTCAAGATTTTCAGTTTAGAAGTATAACACCTCTAATGTCTACTTCTTTTTAGAAATTAACAACGACAATTTTTCTATATTGTCGAACATATCAAGCACAATAAAACACTTAAATCATTGATAATCAATAACAAACTGAATTAATTGTCGAATCAAATTTCAACTAAGAATGAAAGAAAACACGCTGATAATACTACTAAATGGCTTAAGCACGTCAGAAACAAAAGAATTTAAGAAGTTTTTGGACTCTCCTTTCTTTAATAGCAGGGCTGATGTTTGTCAGCTTTTCTCTCATTATATGAATGCTGAATCTTTTTTAATTCCGGAATTGAATAAGGAAAAACTGTTTGAGAATATTTACCCAGCCGAACCTTACAATGATGCAAAATTACGTCATCTCCTATCCTACCTCGTGAAGTTAGTCAAGACCTATTATGCTCAAGTTACCTATCGTTCACAACCGATACAACAGCAACTTGATTTGCAATCAAAACTAAAGGAAAAGGGATTGATGCGGGCTTTCGAAAAAGAATGGATTAAAACAGAACGACAAATAAACCACCAATCTATTCGGAATGGGAGCTACTATCAAAAAATGTACGAACTCGATCTCCAGAAAACGGAACATCTATTTAAGCAAAAGAGGCAAGGCGAATTAGGGACTCAAAAAATAGTAGACCATATACTGATCTACTTTGTAACAGGAGTTTTACAACGGAGCTGCTCGATCTTGACACATCAAAAAATGTCTTCGACTGTGGAGGCTTTTCCTTTGTTGGATCATGTGATGAAGATGGTTCATGCCTTTAGCTTGGAAAAGAACCCTGCGGTTGCTGTTTATTACTACAGTATTTTGATAATGAAGGAACCAGAGCAGGAAGAATACTATAATCGCTTAAAACAAAAACTAAATGAGCATTGGCAAGTCTTTCCTATTTCAGAATTGAAGTCTATTTACCTGATCGCCATCAATCATTGTATTCAAAAAATTAATAGCGGCAAAGCATCTTATGTTAGAGAAGCCTTTGATTTTTATAGACGAGGCTTAGAAAAAGAAGTGTTTTTAGACGATAATATTCTATCGCCCTTTACATATAAAAACATTTTAAAGTTAGGTGTTCGCTTAAAAGAATTTGATTGGATCGATCAGTTTCTAGATGATTATCGGCCTTACCTTGATCCTAAAGATAGAAAGAACCATTACACCTATTGTAGAGCCGTATTTTATTTTAACAAATCAGATTACACAGAAGTGCGCGCTTTGTTACAGAAGGTGACTTTCAAAGACAAACTGTATGAGTTGGATGTTCGGAGAATGTTATTGATAATCTATTATGAGCAAAATGAGATAACAGCTTTAGAATCATTATTAAATAGTTTTCAGGTGTACATCCGTCGACAAACAGGTTTGGGATACCACAAGGAAAACTACCTGAACTTGATTCGTTTTGTAAGGAAATTTTTAAAGTCAAATATGGGGAATAAAAAAACTAAGCAAAAGTTGAAATCGGAGATAGAAAACACCCTTGCTTTAGCAGAACGACAGTGGTTGCTGAGCTTACTGAAAGATTGACAAACTACTTAGTCAATGCGCTTATTGGTAAAACAATAACAATAAATTTACATTTTTGCTCTCTTGCTCTTTCTTTAAGATTACTCTTGATAATGTACTTTTAAGATGATCACACCTAGGTTGTTAAATAACACCAATAAGTAAAATCCCTTACAATTTAACAAAATCAAATTCCCCGAATAGTAATATCTCCTTTGCTCCCTCGTTTAAAGATCAAATTTTAACCAGGTATTTTTTTAACAAAAGCCGCTCAATCATGAAATTTAATCACCCATTGACAGAACTATTCTTCAGCCGTTTCCTAATCGCAATGTGTTTAGTATTTGCCATAAGTAATTCTCTACAAGCACAGTCAGCCAATACGAAACCCAATATAAGCTCAGATGAATTTACTCCGAAAGGAGAAACGACTAGCTGGACGGTTGGCAGTAAGGCCCCCAACTTACTGCTTAACGATGTGTTCGCGAAAAAATTCGATCTATGCAGCTTACTGGATAAACCCTTGGTCATTGAATTTACCTCCCCCAATTGCGCTCAATGTGTGAAAAACAAAGCGGCATTAAAGTCTTTTTACAACCGCTTCAATATTAACATGCTTAGCATTACAACCGATGAACACATTAACCAACTCCGCAAATTCATCAAAGAAAATGACATCCGTTGGTCGACCATTTATGATGATGCAAAGGTGTACAAGCAGGAAACTTTCAGCGAGGCCAACTTCACAAAAACACCAAAATTCCTTTTCATTACACCAGACAAAAAAGTTAGCAGTATCTTCTACTCCGAACGCGACATTGGAAAACTGGCGGCTGTATTGAAAAAATATTTTTCCAGATAAAGAAAGGTTTATTCCTTTTTCACAACTTTAATCGTAGCATTATCAACCGTTAAAAAGTAAACTCCAGCTGGAATTCCAGAAGGTGCTTTGCTTGTTATTCATGTCGGTGATTTTGTGGCTCTAAGTGAATTAATTTGGTCATCCACACTTGGAACTAGGGATTTGCCATCGCTGCCCCTAGCCCCTGAAGGGGAAATCTACCCGCACCAAGAAATAATGATTAGATGAATTCATCTAGTTCCGATTTTTTAGTGATTGTCATTTTCCAATCTATACCGTGAAGGAGTTACTCCTTTTAGTTGTTTAAATTTTCTATTAAAGTTAGCTATATTTTGGAAACCACATTGCTGCGAAATGGAAGAGATAGAAAGATCAGGGTTTTTATAAATAAGCTTACAAGCATTTTCAATTCGTATTTCAATTAAAAATTGAAAAAAGGTCTTGTTCGTTCGCTTTTTAAAATAACGACAAAAAGCATTCTTACTCATATGTGCTTTTGCAGCAACTTCTTCTAACCTTATAGGCTCCTCATAATTCTCCATCGCAAATTTAAAAACGTCATTCATTCTTTTGCCTTCATCATTTGTATATTTCTTCTTAGAAACAAAGGAAGACAAAGAAGTCGTTTCCGCTTTATTTATGTGATTGATAATCTTTAAGAGTGTTGCAATACGTTGTATTTTATTTTGCTTACTTAACTTTTTGAACTGCTTAATAATTTTACTTTTATTAGAAAGCACTTTCATTCCGTATTCCGAGTTCTTAAAAAAGCCATCGATACTCTTCAGGTCTGGAAGTAAAAAAAAGTCTTTTCCAAAAGATACTTTATCAAAAAACAAAGTATACATCACCGATGATTTTGACGTAGAAGCATCGCTCATAAAAACATGGGGCACATAACCTCCAATAACTAAAATCTCATTTGCTTTATAGTCATTTATCGTGTCCCCAACGATCAAGGTTCCAGCTCCCTTTTCGATATAACTGATTTGAATTTCACCATGTTGGTGCAGTTCACCATACAAAATATCTTCTCTGTTTTCTTGATAAACCAGCGCTTCATTGTCTGGTTTTGGAATTTTAAATGGTAAGACTTTCATA
>CAZDTI010000210.1:0-15290 GCA_964508085.1 uncultured Saprospiraceae bacterium
GTCGGTTTCTATGACGATGAACGGAGCAGTATTGCCGATTATGGCTTTTTACATCGTAGCAGCAGAAGAACAGGGTGTTGCAAAAGAATTGTTATCAGGAACCATTCAAAATGATATTTTAAAAGAATTCATGGTTCGGAATACCTACATTTATCCGCCACAACCCTCTATGCGGATCATCGGTGATATTTTCGAATATACAGCGAAGCACATTCCTAAATTCAATTCCATTAGTATTTCTGGGTATCACATGCATGAGGCGGGTGCTTCGGCGGATATTGAATTGGCTTATACCTTGGCGGATGGTTTGGAGTATATTAAGACAGGTTTAAAAGCGGGGTTAACGATAGACCAATTCGCGCCAAGATTGTCTTTCTTTTGGGGGATAGGGATGAATCACTTTATGGAAATTGCGAAGATGCGAGCTGCCAGAATGTTGTGGGCGAAGATTGTAAAACAATTCAATCCAACGAATCCGAAATCTATGGCTTTAAGGACGCATTGCCAGACTTCGGGTTGGAGTTTGACCGCGCAAGATCCTTTTAATAACATTGCTCGTACAACAATAGAGGCAATGGCAGCTATTTTTGGTGGAACCCAATCTTTACATACAAACTCTTTGGATGAAGCGATTGCATTGCCTACCGATTTTTCTGCTAAAATCGCCAGAGACACACAGAAGTATTTACAAACAGAGACAGATATAACAAAAGTTGTCGACCCCTGGGGTGGTTCTTATTATGTAGAATATTTAACCCATGAAATAGCACAAAAGGCATGGGCTTTAATTGAAGAGGTAGAAGCACATGGCGGAATGACAAAGGCGATTGAAGCAGGTCTGCCTAAAATGAAGATTGAAGAAGCGGCCGCTAAAAAACAAGCGCGAATTGATAGTGGCGTTGATAAAATCATCGGAGTCAATATTTTTCAAACAGATGAAGAAGGAGAGGAGATCGATGTGTTGTCTGTAGACAATTCAGCTGTTCGGAAAAGTCAATTGGCGAAATTGGAAAAGGTGAAGGCGGAGAGAAATGAAGCCGCCGTAACAAAAAGCTTACAAGCCATCACTGACTGTGCAAAAAGCAACAAAGGAAACTTGCTGACATGTGCTGTAGAAGCTGCCCGACTACGCGCCACACTCGGAGAAATTTCAGATGCCATGGAAAAAGAATTCGGACGTTACAAAGCAAATAACAAAACCATTCAAGGCGCCTATGCCAGTGTTTTGAAAAATGATGAAGCATTTAAAGAAGCAAGAGCTTTGTCTGATAAGTTCGCAGAGCAAGAAGGGCGAAGACCAAGAATTATGGTTGCCAAATTGGGACAGGATGGTCATGACCGGGGCGCAAAAGTAATCGCTAGTTCTTTCGCTGACATCGGTTTTGATGTGGATGTTGGGCCCTTGTTTCAAACACCGGAAGAAGCAGCACGTCAGGCCATAGAAAATGATGTACATATTCTGGGAATTTCCTCTTTGGCGGCGGGGCATAAAACACTGGTTCCTCAAGTCATAGAAGCACTTAAAAATATGGGGCGACCTGATATTTTGGTGGTGACAGGTGGTGTTATTCCTCCGCAAGATTATGATTTTTTGTTTGAAGCAGGAGTGGCGGGTGTTTTTGGTCCTGGAACGGTGATTTCGAAAGCGGCAGCGGAGATATTGGGGATTATGATAGGGGAGTGACTTTGAGGAACTTAATTCTTGGAATTGCAGGCCTGTAGCCTGCTGAAAGTGAGGTGTAGCTTCCATGGGGCGATGCCCCATGATTGTAGAATCACAGGCTTTCAGCCTGAAAAAAGCAAGTATAGTTTAGAGGTTATAACAAGAGCTTTTTGGATAATGAGAAAAAAGAAATACTATCATTTAATTAGATTTCAGAAGTTCCTAAGTGCATAGACTAAACTCCTTGGACTATCAGTAAATTTTAGCAGCGTTTACATGTTTTTGTAGTAAAAGTGGATAGCCTGAAAGGCTAAGATTCCAAAACCAGAGGCATCGCCCCTGTAAATAATACGAAATAAGTTAAGCAGGCTACAGGCCTGCGATTCCGCGTTCCAAACCCACAAATTCTTTTTTAAAATTACTAATATAAACCTAAACTTAGCTACTTCTCTCACGTTACATAAGGAGTTAATTTCATAAAAAACATACAATAATGCTATCCAAAAAAATCCAAGACGTTCTTAACGAACAAATCAAAATAGAAGCAGAGTCTTCGCAAGTATATCTCGCCATGGCTTCCTGGGCAGAAATCCAACCCGGTATAGACAATGTGACCTCCTTTTTTTATATGCACAGTGAAGAAGAAAGACAGCACATGCTGAAATTGATTCACTTTGTAAATGAGCGCGGTGGCTTTGCTATTGTTCCAACATTACCGCAGCCTCAGTTGACCTTTCCATCTATCAAACACGCTTTTGCTTCTTTGTTGAAGCATGAGATTTTTGTCTCCAATAGTATAAATAAGTGTATTGATGTGGCGCTGGAAGAAAAGGACTATGCGACACACAACTTCCTACAGTGGTATGTGGCTGAGCAAATTGAAGAAGAAGCCTTAGCTCGTACGATGAATGATAAATTAGAATTGATCGGAGACGATAAGAGTGGAATGTACATGTTTGACCGAGATATTCTTACGATCACTAGTGCAATTGAAAATGGCAAGTAAATTATAATTTAACCAATAAAAAACAAGACATTCTTTACGAGTGTCTTGTTTTTTTTATCCAAAAGCTAAGTTATTCAATATTCTAAAATCAGAGAAATAAGTCATTCATTTTCCTTATAAGCGCTAAAACTTTGCTTTTTTAGAACAAAATTCGACAGAAAGGTAAATGGAGGTTTCCCTAAAAAGGCTTATATTTACAGCTTGAATTAACATTAATATTTTGTTGTAATAAATTTATTAAAAAAACAACCATGAAGAATTTTAAACTAATCCTATTGTTATGTGCTGTTGTCATGTTATCTCTGCCTGCTATGGCTCAGGATGCGAAAGCAGAAACTAAAGAGGCTGTTGCAGAAAAAGCACCTAAGAAATTATCAGCTAGAAAAATGGCGAAGCAAACTGCCACAGCTGTTTCTCAGTTGAATGAGAAGCAACAAAAGATGATTTTGAACTACTCTAGAAATTTGGCAAAAGTAGATGTCAAAAAAGAAATGAAGAAAACATTGAAGAAAATGTCTGCTGAAGATCGCCAAAAGGTTTTGGATTATATCGGTAAAGTAAAATTGGCTGGAGATAAGCCATTGGCAAGTGTAAAAAATGTGAAGCCTACAGCTCCCACCGCAGTGCTTAATGCTAACGACAAGGCTAAGAAGGCAAAAGCAGCAGCTGGCACCAAGTCGACTAAACCAAAATATGTCATGAAGGACAAAATAGTTGATCCTTCAACTATTACGCAGATAGAAATTCTGGATAAAACCTATGACTTTGGTACGATTAAGCAAGGAGAAAAAGCCTCTACTGTTTACCGAATTAAAAATGTTGGAAAGAATCCATTGAAAATCACAAAAGCGAAAGGTTCTTGTGGTTGTACGGTACCTCAGTGGCCAAAAGAAGAAATTGCGCCTGGTGACATTGCAGAAATCAAAGTTGTTTTCAATTCTACTCGTAAGAAAGGAAAGCAAAGCAAGCGTATTACATTAACGGCAAATACGGATCCAGCACAGAGCCATATGACCATTACAGGGATGGTAGAAGTGCCTGCGAAAGAGTAACGAAAACCGTTAACGAAAACCATTAACTTCCTACTAAGGTGATTTACTCGCTGACTCACTTTAGTAGGAAGTTTAAGTTAACAGTTCAAGTTTCTGTTAAAAAAATCCAATTGAAAACATTTACTCCAACTATAGAAATACTCTTTTCTGTGCTACTCCTATTTTGTAGCAATATTGTTTTTTCCCAAATTGTCAATATTGAGAAAAAGCGAACGAGTCAACAAGATTCGATCTACTGGACCGGTGACATCAACTTAGGGGCTGCGCTGATTCAAAATTCCAAACAAATCATTAATATCAACACTGCGATTCGTATTGATCACACCCGATTTCGTCATGTATTTATGTCCATTACAGATTATCGATTAGGAAGGGTAGATAACAATGACTTCCTTAATACCGGTTTCCAACACTTTCGTTACAATTACAAAATGAACAAGCGCTGGACTTGGGAAGCATTCACTCAAGCACAATACAATGAGCAAATACAACTACAACTCAGATGGCTGTTGGGCTCAGGACCAAGGGTAGGTTTGCTATTAGGGGAGAAAAAACAATTATATCTCGGGGCGCTTTATATGTATGAGTACAATGAAGAGAAAGGAGAGGGAGAGGAGGTAATATTCTCTAAAGAGCATCGAATTAGTTCCTATTTCAATGCTCACTTTCAACCCTTAAACTATTTGAAAATCAGTAGTACGACCTATTTCCAACCTGTGGTTACCAATCCTGATGACTTTCGATTATCTACAGAAACAAATTTGGAAATGAAAATAACCAAGCGTCTTACCTTTACAACGATATTCTCTCTTTTGTACGATTCCAGTCCTCCTTCTGGTGTACGCAAAACGATTTACAGCTTAAAAAATGGGTTACGGTTGAAGTTTTAGATTTCACCTACTGATCACGAATCAATTGCTTACAACAATTCTTTCACAACATATAACGTTTAATAAAAGTGAGGTTTTTCAATAACTTTCTTTCAAAAACGCCGTATATTAAAAGGAAACTTGTTGAAATTACAAAAGCACGGAAATAATCAACCAACGTTAAACAAAATATGACAATGATGATGCTTTGCCACTATTTTTTTTAACTTTGCGAATTACCTATAACCATAATACCTATTATATGCATTCAGCAGAATTATTTGAAGTGGCCATTAATTGGGCAAAAAAGCGTGGATTTAAAAAGATCAAAGCGAACACGGATGATTATGACACGCCTTCTTCTTTCTCACGCGACGGAAAAGATCCCGTTATTCCTGATTTGACAGGTATGCAGTCTGCAGGGAAGAGTTATGTAGAAATTGCCTGCAAGGTTGAAGATGTACAAGGCTTGATTTCTAAATGGAAATTACTTGCTACCATGGCACAGGTTAAAGGAGGTAAATTATATTTACTTGCTCCTCGTGGCCATAAAGCCTTCACAGAAAATATCGTAAAAGATTACAACCTCGAAGCTCGAATCATTAGTATCTAAATGATTTGTCGCCTCTATGAAAAGTATTGAGCAAACTTTTTATTCGTAATAACTATGCTCCAAAAAAGACGCTAAATTCATTGATTGGAATTAGCGTCTTTTTTTATTTGAGCTCCGCGATTATTTTAACTGGAAAATACATAGAGAAACGCAAAGTTTCACAAATCAAATACCTTGAGCAAACAACAAAATAAATTCGGCACCGCACCCGTATTTTTCACAGCCATCTCTACGATATTAGGGGCTGTTATGTTCCTACGTTTTGGCTTTGCAGTTGGGAACGTTGGTTTAATCGGAACACTAGCTATTGTCTTGATCGGACACATGGTAACGATACCTACAGCAATGGCGATTGCAGAAATTGCCACCAATCAGAAAGTAGAAGGAGGAGGAGAATATTTTATTATATCCCGTTCATTCGGTTTGGTGATTGGTTCTGCTATTGGTCTTGCCTTGTATTTGTCGCAAGGAATATCTGTGGCTTTTTATATCATGGCATTTGCCGAGGCCTTTACCCCTTTGGTTGATTACCTCTCAGAATCGGTTTCGATGCCCGATTGGTTGTATTGGTTGATTCATCAAAAACAAAGCATTGGCATTCCTGCATTACTATTGTTAACATTTTTAATGTTGACTAAAGGAGCAGATTTAGGTGTGAAGGTTTTATATATTGTTGTAACTATTTTAGGATTTTCTATCGTTGCTTTTTTTATTGGAAAGACGGATTATGCCCAGAATAATAAATTAGATCCCTTTGCTAAAATAGACAACTACCAACATGAGACGCCAGCTCAATTCGATACACTTTTCCCAGAGGAAACAAAGGGAATAGATACACTTCTACAAGCTAGAGTCTTCCAAAATGATTCGATAGATGCACTTCATCCAACTGTAATAACTTCTTCAAAGGATAAATCTGACTCTGCACCACCACTTATCCCTGAAGGATTAAACTTCTTCATCGTATTCGCTATTATTTTTCCTGCTTTCACAGGGATGACAGCCGGTGTTGGTCTGTCTGGTGATTTGAAAGATCCCGGGCGCTCTATTCCTTTAGGTACATTGGCGGGTACATTGGCAGGAATGATCATTTATTTCTTTATAGCGTGGAAGTTAGCGGTTTCTGCAAGCCCTTTGGATCTGGTTAACACAGAAAGACTTGTAATGGCGGATATTGCTTGGCAAGGTTGGATCGTGATTCCGTTGGGACTGGCAGCAGCGACTATTTCCTCGGCGCTTGGCTCTATATTGGTGGCTCCAAGAACATTGCAAGCTATTGCTAGAGATAAGGTTCTGCCTTTAGCGGGATTCAATCGCTGGTTATCTATTGGTCGGGGAGAGGCAGATGAACCAATAAATGCTAGTATTGTAACTGTATTGTTGGCAGGAGTTTTTGTTTTAGCAGGAGCCTTAGATTCTGTGGCACAAATCATTTCTATGTTCTTTATGGTAACCTATGGTTCACTTTGTCTGATTTCTTTTTTGAATCATTTTGCTGCCGACCCTTCTTACCGACCTCGCTTTAGAAGCCGCTGGTATATTTCCCTTTTTGGTGCGGTGGCCTGTTTTGGATTGATGTTTTTCATGAATGGCCTTTACGCATTTTTGTCCATAACAACAATGGTCGGTTTATACTTTTTTATTTCTTATTATAATCAAGATAAGAAATCCATGGCTTTGATTTTTCAAGGAGTTATATTTCAATTGAGTCGACAATTACAAGTCTTTTTACAAAAAGCGGATAAGGAAAAAGGAGATACCTGGCGTCCTTCTGCTGTTGCGCTATCTGAAAACTCATTTGAACGTTTAGGGGCTTTTGACTTGCTCCGATGGATGTCTCACAAATATGGTTTTGGAACTTATATCCATCAAATCCGAGGATATTTAAGTCGGCAGACCAATCAGGAAGCGGCAGCATGCAAACAGCGATTAATCAAAATGGCAGAGAAAACAGATAGTAATATCTATGTGGATACTTTGATCAGCCCTTCTTTTACTTCAAGTATAGCGCAGGTTATCCAGTTGCCTGGAATAGCGGGGACGGAGAACAATCTAATGCTTTTCGAATTTTCTAAAAACAATCCGGAGCAGTTGAAAGATATTGTTGATAATTTCAAGTTGATCAAATCGGTCGACTTTGATGTCTTGTTGCTGGGAAGTTCGGAAAGAGGTTTTGGACTGAAGAAAGGCATCCACATCTGGCTTACAGCAGCAGATTTTAAGAATGCAAATTTGATGATCTTACTTTCTTATGTTATTTTAGGACATAAAGATTGGAAGTCCGCGGAAATTAAAATATTTGCTGTTTATCCGGAGCAGTCCATTGAAGAAGAGCGCCGTCGATTGTTGGAACTCATAGATAACGGACAGTTGCCTATTTCTTCTAAAAATATAAAATTCATTGCTCGTAAGGAAGGTCGTCAAATGAAATCTGTAGTTTGTGAAACTTCACGGGATGCGGACTTGACCATCGTCGGTTTTCATTCAGATGTTGTGAAGCAGTTTGGGGCAGATGTGTTTTTGGAATACAACCATATTGGAAATGTATTGTTTGTAAATGCAGGGGAGAAGAAGGTAATTAAGTAGGCGGTAGTATGTGATTAAGGAAACAAGATTTACTTTTTTATGTAAATTTAGAAAATATTCAGGTGGAATATTTTTTTAGCTTGAATCCTAATATTACCAACTGCTATAACCTGTGATTGGATTTGCTAAATTTTAAAAATTTAGTAAATCTCTTTCATTATAAAAAATATCACAAAACAAAAAAATACCACAAAACTTATGAAACTCAACTCACTTTTACCCATCCTAACAACGATACTACTATTACTAAGTGCTTGTCAAAATCAAGAAAAAACAGCCTCTTTTGACAGTTCAGAGCAACCTGAAGAAGAAGCGCACAAAGAGATTCCCTCGGACTGGTTTTACGCACAACGTGCTTATCCCAATAATAAAATAGATAAGCAAGCCTACATCGAAGCTGTAAAAACCAAGAAAAAAATGGGAACTGGAAATTCACAGCGAGATTTTGGCGCTTGGAACTTCGCAGGCCCAGTGAATATTGGAGGTCGAGTAACCGATATTGAAATGCATGCAAGTTCCACAGAGATTATGTATATAGGAGCCGCTGCAGGAGGAATTTTCAAATCAACAGATGGCGGAGAAAACTTCGAACCTATTTTCGATGATGCACTTTCCCTATCCATTGGTGATATTGCCATTGCACCTTCTAATGAAAATATTATTTATGTCGGAACGGGGGAGCCCAATGCTGGTGGTGGCTCATTAGCCTATGATGGTGTAGGGGTTTACCGCTCTGGTGATGCTGGTGAAACTTGGGAACACGTTGGCTTAGAAGATGCAGGGAGCATCGGAAAAGTTTTGGTTCACCCAACAGATCCGCAGGTTGCTTATGTTGGAAGTATGGGGAATCTTTTTGCCAATAATGGTCAACGCGGTGTTTTCAAAACCACTGATAGTGGACAAAGCTGGCAACAAGTTCTAATGGTTTCTGATTCAACAGGTGTCATAGACATGACGATAAACCCCAATGAACCCAACACCATATATGCAGCGGCCTGGGAGCGTGTACGACGTCCAGGGTATCGAAACTATGGCGGACCTACTTCGGGTATCTACAGATCTTCAGATGGAGGCGATAATTGGGAAGAACTTACTAATGGTTTGCCCAGCATTGCTAACCTAAAAGGTAGAATAGGAATTGATATTTCGGCCTCTGATCCAAATATTTTAGTGGCTGTCTATGCCAATGCAGATGGTCCGATATCAGGAGCTTTCAAAAGTACAGATGGTGGTGATAATTGGGTGCCAATGAATTATAGTGGTGTAGACGATGTACCTTACATGTGGTGGTTCGGCGATGTCATTATTCATCCAACAAATCCGGAGGAAATTTTCTACATGAGTTTGAACATGTTTAAAACATCCAATGGTGGGGCCAATTGGAATACCTTTTTTAATGGGCAGCATGTTGATCAGCACGACGTATTTATTCACCCTGAAAATCCTTCTCTAGTATTGACTGCAAATGATGGCGGACTCTACATCAGTAACAATTCAGGTGGTACTTATAACAAAGTAAATACATTGCCTATTACTCAGTTTTACGCTTGTGAAATTGATGCTTCCAATCCAGAACGTTTATATGCCGGATCACAGGACAATGGAACTAATAGGACGCTTACAGGTAATGATAATGACTGGAGTCAAATATTGGGGGGAGATGGTTTTACCCCTTTAGTGAATCCTGATAACAATAATTTTGTATACGGTTCTATTCAAAACGGATTATTGTTCCGTTCGATAAATGGCGGTGGAAGTGGAAGTTTTTCGAACATTTCACCGAACACGGGGTTCAACGAGCGAAAGAACTGGAACACCCCAACGGTTTTTGATCCTTCTAATTCTGAAATTATGTATTATGGTTCAAACCGCTTGTACAAATCAGAAAATGGTGGAAGTAGCTGGAACGTTATTAGTGACGACCTTACTAACGATATCCCACAAGGGAATCTGGCTTTTGGAACCATTACGACAATCTCTGTCTCTCCAATAGACGGAAATATTATCTGGGTTGGAACAGATGATGGTAACATTAGTCTTACAACAGATGGAGGGAGCAATTGGAGTAATGTATCTACAAGCGCTAATAGATGGATTACACGAGTAGCTGCTGATCCGAATTCACCAGAAACGGCTTATGTTACTTACTCTGGTTACCGTTTTGGCGAAAGTATTGGGCAAATATATATGACGATTGATAATGGTGCAAATTGGATAGACCTATCTAATAACCTCCCGGATATTCCAATTAACGATGTCATCATTCATCCAGAATTTGAAGAGGTCTACATCGCCACAGATGTTGGGGTTTTTGTCTTGGGAGATGGTTTGTTAGATTGGGAGGTGATGGGAAGTGATTTTCCTAATGTAGTGGTCACTGATTTGGATTTACATGAGGAAACTAATAAGCTAGTAGCAGCTACTTATGGTCGATCCATGTTCTCTATTGAATTGGAAGACTTGGTGTCGAACAAAGAGCTTATCGCTGATGATTTTTCCATAGCATTGTCACCAAATCCACTCACGAATATTGGACGAATACAGCTTGTTACACAAAAAAAATCAACAGTAGATTTAGGAATATTTGATGGTTTTGGCCAGGAAATCAAGCCTGTTTTTAAAGGAGAGCTAAGTAATGGAACTCATGATTTTAGTTTCCAGACAACTGGACTCCCTCCGGGTGTATTGTACTGTAGAATACAAAATGATAAAGGGATTGTAAAAACGCTTAAGTTTATAAAAACGAACTAATACCAATTGTCTAGCAGAGAACGATGTAGCTGTATTTTTGGCAGAAATATTACATTTTATGAACAAACACCTGTATATTCAACGATCGTTGTATAATTTATTTTCTCACTAATAATTGCCTTACTTATGAAAAGATTTTACATTTTATTTCTTGCCGCTTTTTTCGCGGCTATGGCTGTGAACGCACAGATCATTGATGAAAACTTCGATGGCTATGCCCTCGGAGATATGGCCGACCAAAACCCAGATGTCTGGGGAGTATGGTCTGGTAACCTTAGTAACACAAGTGAAAGCATAGGCGTTTCTGATGCCTTTGCAGCCTCCGGAACTCAGTCAGGATTCATTGGTGCTGGCCCCGGTCCACAAGATGCCATTCTTGTTCTAGGAAACCTTCCAGATTCTGCTGGAATGTATGAATTATCTTTCAGCATGTACATTCCTGCTGGGAAGACAGGTTACTTTAACATTCAAGGAGAAACATCTTCTTCAAATGGTGCAGGTAACAGTGGGAATGGTGTTTTCAACTCGCCTAACCTAGTTTTTAACAACACCGATAGTGCGAACGGAGAACCTGGACTTGGTGGTGCGTATCTAAACGTCGGTGATGCAGACCCCGCTTATTCTTGGACTTATCCTGAAGACACTTGGTTCCCAGTACACATTTTGTTTGAGTCATACGGTGATGTGGATAGTTCCGGTTGGACAATGAGTATCAATGATGTAGCGATTGACAAACAACCGTATGATGACGACGGAATTATCGGGGGTATCGATTTTTTCGGAATCAATGCTAACAATGAATACTACGTTGACGACATCGTTTTCTCGGAAATCATTATGATCAACACGGAAAACCCTGTATTGCAAAGCTTGAAGGTTTACCCTAACCCGGTAGCCGATCGATTGACCATCGAATCAACAGAACAAGTTGATGAAATTACAATCTACAACCTTTTAGGAAGCCCAGTATTAAATACAACTCCGAATGTGCTATCTCCAGTTTTGGATATGAGTACTTTCACTCCTGGATTATACATGGTAGAAGTTAGAATCGGTAACGATACAAGAACGATTAAAGTGATGAAGTAATATTCTGTACACTTTAAATTTACTTAAATGAAAAGGTTCAGCTCGGAAGAGTTGGGCCTTTTTGTTTGCCAATCATCTCCAAAAGCCAATTTCGCTCCCCCAAAACTTCTGCCGTTTCCACCCGTTTGCGAAAAGCTAATTTTTCCTTTTTAGACATTGCGGGCAGTTGTAACAATTGTTTTGTAAAAGTTATAATATTACTATAATGCTCTTTCCGGTAAGACAAATCGTTGCTTCGTTGAAGATATACTCTGACGCTTTCCAGTAAACTTTCAAGTGGGTCAATTTCTTCTAGCTCATAATATATTTTCAATTGTAAAATCCGTGTAGCCAGATGGAGGAAAGAGGAAACGGATTCTACTTTTACCAATTGGAGTAGGCTTTCTTGAAGTTCCCTTTTTTGATAGTAAACCTTTCCCAGGTTAAAGTGATAAAATGATTGTTGTAGACTAGGCTTTAAGTACGTTTGATATTTTTGTAAGAAATTTTCAGCCCATTCAAATTTTTCCAAACGCAATGCCAAAGAAACGATATTGCTATAGGTACTTTCCAGTATAGTTCCATCTTCCAGCAAAAAGCCTCGTTCCAAACTCAGTACGTATAATTCGAAAGTTTCCCGAATAAAGAATAGAGAACCCTTGTTTGATTTGCGGATAGAGAAGTTGATCGCGAAAGTATAGATGTCACGTAGCTCGGCCGAAGGAAAGTAATCTTGATGCATTCGAATAGATTCTCTTAGACGAACAAAAGCTTCTTCATTTTCACTTGCCGTGATGGCGTGATAACAATGATAGTAAATAGCAATAGCCGGAATTTCTAACAATTGAGGTCGGTTTTCAACATAGCGAAGCATTTCCGAAATCATTCCAATTTTATATTCCTCCTGATTGATCAATGATCGAGATAAGGCATTGCAAGCCTGTTTTAATTTTGCAACAATAAAATAATGATCCAAATTGTCAATGACTTCTTGGAGGTTATTATCCCGTTTCCTGTTTGTACTGCTGATGTAATCATATTGTTCGTAGGATAAATCATAAAGACCTTGCAAGTACTCGCTACTTCGAAAGGGTTGCTTGATCAATGCCTTTTGTGTTTCAGAAACAGCTCTGGTGAAATTCTTTTCTTCATGCAATTTTCGATAGGCTTTTGCTAAATAGAATTTTTGAAGAGACTCCGATTTTTGAATTTCTCGAAAGGCCAGAAAAGCCTCAAGCAGTTTGAATAAACGAGACTTTAACAGGTTCCATTTTTTCTCCTCATAAACTGTATCAGGAAAGACCTTTTTCCAATAGTACAAATTGGGATGACTTCGACCTTTCTCTGTCATCCAACTATTGAGCAGAAGCTGTACGTCATTCCTACGGTTAAAAAACGGTGTTTCCAAATAGTGTTGAAATAGGTTTAGTTCCCTCTTTTCAAGCCGTTGTAGCAGTCGAAAAAGCCTCATTTAGTTGTATTTTAAAGAAATATGGATTATTTGATCTTTTAATTTATTGTGTGAATTAGATTACAAGTTATTGATTATTAGATTATTATTATTATTAAGTTTGTATGAATTTAAATATTTGTTCTTTTCAAAGCAAGTAAAAGACTGCAAATTTGTATCAAAACAAACACTAATGAAAAAGAACAGTCTACTAGCGATAATTTTTTGTCTTTTATCTTTTGAAATTTCAGCACAAAGCTGCTTTCCAGATACACTTTATTTGACGAGTCAAGAAGCAATAGATAACTTCTCTATTGAAAATCCAGATTGTACAGAGTTGTTAGGTTTTGTTCTTGTGGAGGAAGCTATTTCAGGTGATATTACTAATCTAGAGGGTCTGATTCAGCTTCACTCTGTACGCAGAACATTTATTATTCGAAATAATACTGCTTTAGTGAATCTAGTAGGATTAGACAATATAGAAACAGCAGGTGGCTTTTCTATTGCTAATAACAATAGTTTAATGTCTCTTAATGGTTTGGGTAATCTAGACACCATTCGATGGGAAACATTTGGACTTTACTTTGGTAAGTTTTCCGTGTTAAATAATCCTAGCTTGACAAACTTGAATGGTTTGATGAGTTTAGAATATGTTGAAAATTCGTTAACCGTGAGTGATGGTGAAGCCTTTATTGATTTTTCGGGTTTGAATGCACTAAAGAAAGTTGAAAGCTTAAATGTTGGGAATTGTCCAGCGTTTCAAAGTTTTGGAGATTTGCCCCTTTTGACAGGTAACGCCGTCGATTATATAAATATTAGTAATTGTAATAATATTACTGAAATAAATGGATTAGGAGCCCTACGGAGAATTAATTCTTTGACTTTAAAGGAGAATGCTAACCTACTTAGTCTAGATGGCTTGGAAAATTTGGATACACTAGACAATCTATTCCTCGAATCCAATCCTCTTTTAGAAAATATAGATGGTTTAGAAGGCTTGGAAGATTTATCTGGGTCAATAGATATTAAATTCAACAATAGTATTACAAATATTGCTGGATTGCAAGTAAATAATGATTCTCTAGGAGGAATTACCATTTGGCAAAATCCATTGTTAACCTCTTTAGAGGGGCTTTCAAACTATGAGGTAATTGGTTCGCTTTGGATAGCTGAAAATGATACGCTTGCAGAATTATCTGGATTAGAGGGGTTGAAGGAAATTCGAGTCGACTTTGAAATTTACTCTAATAAGGTTTTAGAGAGTTTTGATGGTCTTCAACAATTGGAAACTATCCGGAGGGATTTTTATTGTAACAATAATACTGCATTGAGTAGCCTCGACGGGTTGAGTGGTTTGAAAAAAGTAGGTGGTGAATTTTGGATAAGAAATCAACTAAACATTATAGACTTAACTGGTCTTGAACAATTAGATACTCTAGGTCATGGTTTGCAGATTAGTTCAATGCCAGCGTTGCAATCCTTAGATGGCTTGGATGGCTTGGAATATTTGGGTGGAGAATCTGATCATAATGGAGGGCTTTCGGAAGGGCGTTTACTACTTAACGGTAATTCGCAACTCAGTGATATATCTGCAATAGCAGGAGCTAGTGTAGAGGATTTAAAGATAATTAGCATTTTGAATAACCCTTTATTAGAAATATGTGGGTATTCTAATATATGTTCTTACATCGTTTCAGGCAGACAGAACACCATCAAAAACAATGCATTAGGTTGCAACAACAAAGGCCAAGTCATCCAAGATTGCTTCAATGATTTAGACCATACCAGCATTATCGGAACGGTTACCACGGATATAAATTTAGATTGCGAAATTACAAACGATAATCCAATACCTAACAGTATAATTGCGTTTAGTAATGATTCCCTAGATTGGCAAATTACTGCCGACCAAATGGGGGAGTACTGGATGCCACTTCTCCTAGGAGAATGGACCGCATCTCCAATAAGCCCCTCTTCTTTTTGGACCCCTTGTGTTGCTGATACCACTATAAATGTCACTGCTCAAGGAGATACAATCGTCATAGATTTCCCACTGCAACCAATGGGCGATTGTTCCTACATAGAGTGGGATATGTCCTACGGAGATCTACGCATCTGCGACAGCACTACTTTTGTTTTAGATTATTGCAATTACGGAACTTCCATCGCTGAAGATTTGATCATAACAGTTAGTTTGGATAGTTTTTTAACTTTTCAAAATTCAACTGCTCC
>CAZDTI010000211.1:0-15156 GCA_964508085.1 uncultured Saprospiraceae bacterium
CCGCTTCTTTTTATGGAATTTCTTGATTTCTGCAACCTATTAGTAGAAGCCTTTTAAAACGCTACAACTCATTAGCACTTTAAGACCGCTTTGTTCAACCCTTTTTTCGTACATTTAAATCTTGAACAAATGACCGTTATGAATTTTATCAGCAACCCGCAAATAGAGCTAGCCTTTGATTATGTCCGCAATACCAACAAGAATATTTTCCTAACTGGTAAAGCAGGCACCGGCAAAACCACCTTTCTTCACGAAATCAGGAAAGAAGGTTTCAAACGTATGGTTATTGTGGCGCCTACCGGAGTCGCTGCGATTAATGCGGGTGGGATGACCATCCACTCCTTTTTTCAATTACCATTTGGCCCACAACTTCCTGGTGTCGTAACTGCTGAAAATCGTTTTTCTAAGTTACGCGCTAAAAAAATCAGCCTAATTAAAAGTCTCGACCTTTTAGTGATTGATGAAATTTCAATGGTGCGTGCCGACCTTCTCGATGGTATTGATCGAGTACTCCGTCAATACAGAGATCGAACTAAGCCTTTTGGAGGTGTACAATTATTAATGATTGGAGATTTACATCAACTTCCACCAATCGTAAAAAATCAAGAGTGGGAATTACTACGCGATTATTACAAAACACCCTACTTTTTTGGTTCACTTGCGCTACAGGAAACTGGAATCGTGACCATCCAACTAAAACACGTTTACCGACAGAGCAATCAAGAATTTATTGACCTTCTGAATAGGGTGCGTAACAATCAAATGGATCAAAAGGTACTCGAATCTTTGAACAGTCGCTACAAAACAGAACTGCCCAGTGATGAGGAGGATTACATTACGCTAACGGCGATGAACGCTCCTGCCGAAAGAATTAACACAGAAAAACTCTCTTCTATTCAACAAAAAGCGCACGTGTTTAGAGCTACGATAGTAGATGACTTTCCAAAACATGCTTACCCCACATTAGAGAATCTGGAATTGAAAATGGGCGCCCAAGTTATGTTTGTAAAAAATGATCTTTCTCAGGAGAAACGATTTTACAATGGAAAAATAGGCCGAGTGGTTGGCATTGATAAAGAGACCATAAAAGTGCAGTGTAAGGACGACCCCTCCCCCATTTTTGTAAATCAAATGGAATGGACAAACGTTAAATATGACTTGAATAAAAAAACCAAGGAAGTCTCTGAAAAAGTGGTAGGAACCTTCACACAGTTTCCATTGAAATTAGCCTGGGCCATTACCATCCATAAAAGCCAAGGCCTGACTTTCGATAGGGTAATTATTGATGCGGCCAATGCTTTTGCGCATGGTCAAACCTATGTAGCATTGAGCCGATGCAAGAGTTTTGAGGGTATTGTATTGCGAAGTCAATTGGCTTTTGCTTCCGTGAAAACGGACTCGGTGGTACAAACGTATTCTAAGCAATCGGAAGAGAATCCGCCTACAGATTTAGATCTTAAAGAAGCTAAGCGCGAATATCAACAAACGATTGTAATAGAATTGTTTGATTTCAAACTAGTGAATCGTTATTTCCAACGATTGCATAGAGTATTTCTAGAATACGACTTAACCATTCCGGAAGCAGCTCTTGAAAGATTCCTTGCCATAGAAGGAAAAGCAGAAGCAGAGCTAATCGAAATGGCAAAGAGATTTCTACCACAGTTACATAACTACTTTCGTGAAGAAGCAATGCCTGAAAACAATGAGCAACTACAACTCCGACTACAGAAAGCAGGAAATTATTTTTCAAACAAAATAACAAAAGAAATTCTTCCCGAAATAACAAGCCTCGATGTAATTACGGATAACCAGGCTGTCCGGGACAATGCCACTGAGGGCATCAAAAATCTCATTAAAGAACTGATGACAAAAGCAGCCTGCTTTGCCAACTGTAAAACAGCATTCTCTATTAAAGACTATATTAAAACCAAATTAGACATTGCGTTAAATGACAAAATCGGACGAACGGTTTCTTCGCTTAAAACTAAGTCATCCGCTCCAAGTGCTGCCGAGATGGGCGCCGAGGATAGCGACCACCCAGAGCTATATCAAAACATCAGGAAATGGCGTGACCTCACCGCTAGCTTAGAGGGCCGCAAACCTTATACGATTATTGCAGTGAGAACACTTTATGAATTAACAAAATACTTACCTACTACTGAGGCCAATTTAAAAAAGATGTCTGGAATAGGAAAAGTAAAAGTTGACAACTATGGGGAGGACATTATTGACCTCATAAAACAATATGTAGCCGAAAAAGGAATCGACTCCGATCAGATGCCCGTCAAAGTGAAAAAACCACCTACGAAAACGCCGACTAAGCAGATCAGTTATGATGCTTTCCGGGGAGGGAAGAGTATTGGAGAGATAGCGAAAGAAAGAGATTTAGCAGAAGGGACAATTATAAATCATCTTGGTTATTTTGTCGGTACTGGAGAAATTCATATCCATGAAATAGTGGATAAAGATAAGGTGGAGCTAATTGCAACTTATATGAAAGCGAATGAGGATAAATCACTTAAAGAGGTAAAAGATCATTTTGGAGAACGGGCGAGCTATGGGGAGTTGAATATGGTGCGAAGCCATTTGACTTATGAAGAGAGTGGTGGGACAGATTGATTGGGATTAATGAATGGACCGGATATTTCAGCATGATTAAGTAACTCAAAGGGGCAAAAAACAGTTCTTGGCTCCTTCCTCCTTAGCCGTCAAGAACTGCTTTCCAGTCTCCTGTAAAGTTTCCCCAAAGTCTCGATACACGAAACCCAACAATTCTTTCGATTTCTTATTCTCAAAAGTATAAGAACAACTCGTTGTTTTCACTCGACTTTTAGTAATCACATGATGCCCACCTGTTAGTTTCGAACGCAGCCAATCTGCCCGCCAAGCTAAGGCACTCATTAATGCATTAGTAGGAATAGTTGGTGGTTTTTTATCAATGGACTTTGCCACAGCAGTGAAAAAATCAAGGTATGTCCAATCAACAGCGTTGGCAATTACTCGAATTTCCTGTAAGTCACTTTCCATCAACTGGATACTCATCCTTGCCACATCACGAACATCTACAAAACCCGTTTTGCCCGGAGGATAGAAACGTAGTCCTTTAGAAAGCGTATCAAAAATTTTAGCTGTTCCCTGTTTCCAAAAACCACTCCCCATTATGACGGAAGGGTTGATGATCACAGCGTTCAATCCCTCAGCAATCCCTCGCCAAACTTCTTGTTCGCCCAAATATTTACTAACGCCATAGTCTGAGCTGAATTCATTACGTTGCCAATGGTTGTTTTCGTTTAGGTCTTGTTCTTTTTTATGTCGGCCTAAAGCCGCGATGGAGCTTACGTGTAACAATTTATCCACCTTTCTGAAAAGCGCTACGTTTACTACATTCGCAGTCCCTTCTACATTGATCCGCATCATACGACTGACCTTCACTTTTGGCTGTGTCACAATAGCTGCACAGTGATACACTTGTTCACAACCTTCCATGGCATCTTCCAAAAAAGGAACATCCATAATGTCACCAATCACCCACTCTACTCTGTCTTGAACTGCTGTAACCAAATCCATAGGAGAAGAGGCGCGTTTCATTGCACGGATGTTGGTGTAGCCGTCTGCAACTAATTGTCGAAGCAAATAAGAACCAAGGAATCCTGTGGCTCCCGTGACTAATATTTTTTTTGTTTTTGACATTATTATGTTTGTCTATTTTTAGCCGGTTTATAAAAAGGAGGTGAGGCGATGGGGTAGATGAGGCGGATGAGGTTCCTTCTAACGTGAAATAATTCGGAAAAGTACGTACCAAGAGAACCTCATCTCCTAATCTACCTCATCTCCCTTTTCCTCCCCAAATAAACCGCCCCTCCCACGGTATCTCTCCTTCCACCAGTCACCGAAGCAAAGCAGTTCGGAATCTGCTTCAATCGCAATAAGCCCATCAAGCCCATAAGAATCGCTTCTTTAAATTGAATGGTTTCTAAATCTGGTAATTCTATTGTTAAATCAATCTCTTTTTCGCAATGTTCTTGAATACATTTCATCAAGAAAAAATTCAATGCCCCTCCTCCAGTAACCAACATCCGATAAGTCTTTTTGTTTAGTTTTTCCCGCTGAATAATTTGACTAATAGAACGAGCCGTCTGCTGTCCCATATGTTGGCAGGCGGTATGCAATTTGTCTTCAATACTCGCTTCTGATTTTTGATAAAAAGGAAAAACCTCTTGTACGATTTGCTGGTTGTCCAGGGACTTTGGGTAGTTCTTTTCGAAGTAGGGATTTTCGGCTAATGTTGCCAAAAGTTCTGAATCTATTTTTCCTTGAGTTGCAATGTCTCCGTTCTGGTCATATGGTTGTCCTATTTGATTAGCCAACCGATTCAAGATTTGATTTGCTGGAGCGATATCAAATGCAACCGTATTGTTGTGTACCGCAGTTATATTTGCAATACCTCCGATATTCAAATAGAAATCATAACCGTCAAATAGAAAGCGATCAGCCGCAGGAGCAATCGGTGTTCCTTCTCCATGTAGCGCTACATCCTGGGTTCGAAAATCTGAGACTACGGTGTATCCCGTCAAAGCAGACAGTGCACCTCCATCTCCAATCTGAATCGTCATCAACTTATCTGGGTAGTGGTAGATGGTATGCCCATGCGAAGCAATAAAATCAGGTTTCACTTTATGCTTTGCACAAAAAGTGTTGACCAACTCCGCCATGTAATGACCAAAGTAAATATGTGTTTTGGCAAAGGTCAAAGCTTGTTGTTCTGGCAACTTAGAAAGTCGGGTGATCCAAGTTTCTGCAAAAGGAACAGTTTCCGATATCAGTAATTCCCAATCAGCGATAGGCTGCTTCCGATCGCCACTATATTCAAAGCGACAAAAAGCAATATCCAGCCCATCTAGAGAACTGCCAGACATAAGACCGATAGCATGGTAGGTTTTCTTCATGACCGGTAAATGTACCGCTATTTAGAGTGAATTCCCAACCTTGTAGTACTCCTGAATAATCACAACTGGAAGATCACTTAAAAAACGTAGGAAACTTTTAAACAAAAAATAGTTTCCTACGTTTATTTAGCATACATTTGCGACAGAATTAAAAAAAACAGTCCATTGGGTACAGAGAAAAAAATGATGGTGGCCATAGAGCAGCTCTTCATGCGTTACGGCATTAAGAGTGTCACGATGGACGACATTGCCAGACACTTAGGAATTTCTAAAAAGACGCTTTATCAATGTGTTGATAACAAAGCGGACCTGATTCATAAGGTTATGGAGCAGCATATTGAAACAGAGTTGGAAACCATGGCTCAAATTAGGTCAGCTTCTAAAGATTCGATTGATGAGATGTTGGGAATTTCAAAACATGTAACCCAAATGCTGCGCGAAATGTCACCAACTACAGTTTACGACATGCGCAAGTATTATCGGAAAACCTGGGACATGGTCGAAGGTTTTCAACAAAAGCATATTTACGATTTTATAAAGACAAACTTGGAAAAGGGGGTAAAAGAAGGCCTGTATCGGAAAGATTTTGACCCAGACATTATCGCCAAGTTCTACGTCGCTAAGACCTTGTTCGTAGTAGATGAAGAAATGTTTCCCTTAAGGAACTATAATAAAGAAAAATTATTCAATGCTTTTTCAGAATATCACATACATGGTGTGGCTTCCGTAAAGGGACTAAAAAAACTAGAGCAATATCTTTCTAAGGCAAGAAGTGCAGCAAGTTAAATAAAAAGACTGTCATCATAAGGTCGAGATATGCCTTTTAACTGATATACTCGCGGCTAGATTTCCTCTTGAGGGATTAGGGCCAACACAAATAAAGAAAATAACAACTACTTATTTATATTAAAACACTACTAGAGATGAAAACCAAACACACAAAAAGTATTCTCACTTGCTTTTTTGTTTTGTTGGCTTTGATTGGTACACTTAAGGCACAAGAACAAATGTCTCTTGATGATGCCATTAAGTATGCACGTCAAAATAGTCTGGCCATCAAGAATGCAAAACTCAATCAAAGCGATGCGGATCAATTGATCGACGAACGCAGAGCCACTGGTCTTCCTCAGGTCAATGGTAATATTGATTATCAGTATTACTTTTCACTACCAAAAATATTATTGCCAGAAGCTTTCGGTCTAGACGCTTCCGGTAACCCCATTGACGGATTTGACCGCGAAGCTTCCTTTGCACTACGTAATAATTTAAACTTCGGTATCAGCGCCAACTCCTTGATTTTTGACGGGAGTTACCTCAGTGCGCTTAAAGCAGCCAAACGCTACCGTGATTTTGTTGACTTGGAATTAAAGGCCAAAGAAAAAGAAATATCCGACGCGGTTCGAGAAGCATACCTCCCACCATTACTTTTGTCTGAAGGAATTAATATTCTAAACAAGAATATTACAAATTTGGAAAAACTGGAAAAGGAAACAGCCGCGATGTACAAAGAAGGCTTTGTAGAACAATTAGATGTAGATCGACTCACCTTATCTCTCGCTAATCTAAACACCGAAAAAGAAAACCTCGAAAAGCAAAGAGAAGCTGCAGTTAATTATCTTAAGTTTGCGATTAACTATCCAGTAGACGAAGAGCTTGTTTTAACAGATGACATCAATAGCTTACTTGTAGAGGCAACCGAAGAAGATCTCAATGGTGCTGCGAATTACAACAGTTGGCCACAATATAAAGTAGCTGAGATGGGGCTAGAATTAAATAAATTAAATATCGAAGTCAACAAAAAAGGATATTTGCCTTCTGCTTCCGCTTTTGCCTCTTACACCTACGGATTTCAGGGTGATAAATTTAACAACGAAGGCTTTTGGTTATCCACTGGAATTGCCGGTCTTCAGATCAACGTCCCGATCTTTGATGGCTTCAGTAAACGTTCTAAAATCCAAAGAGCAAGTCTTGCTTTAGAAATAGCACGCAACCAAAAGAAAGACCTCGAAAGAGTCATTGATTTGGAATTGACCAATTCAAGAACAACATATAACAATGCACTTTCAAGAGTTAAAAGCCAACAAAAAAACGTAGACCTAGCTCAACGCATCTATGATATGACTCAAATCAAATACAAAGAAGGAGTTGGCTCCAGCTTAGAAATTACACAGGCAGAACAAAGCCTTTTTGAAACACAGCAGAATTATACCAATGCGCTTTACGAACTATTGGTCGCAAAGGCTGCGCTGGATAAAGCGTTAGGGAGATAACAAACCAAAAATTAGCACTAAAATCTAAACTCTAAATAAATGAAAAACATACTACCCACAATACTAACTACCCTCCTTCTGGCTATGCTACTCACCGCTTGCGGATCAGAGAAAAAAGCAGAATGGCCAAAAGACTTGGCTGGCAAGAAAGAGTTACTCCGTGCAAAAAAAGGAGAACTAAAAGGCCTACAAGCACAGATCGACAGCTTAATGGAGCAAATTGAAACCTTGGACGTAAAAGCCGAAAAGAAACGTCGATTAGTAACTACACAACAAATAACCACACAGAACTTTGAACGCTTTGTGGACATACAAGGAACAGTGCAATCTGGCGAAGCAGTAATGGCCAGTAGCGAAACCGGTGGACGATTAACTCAGATGACTGCCAAAGAAGGCCAATTTGTTTCTAAGGGACAATTAATTGCTACTGTAGATATGGAGTCTGTAAATAAGCAGATTGCAGAAATGGAAACTTCCTTAAGTTTGGTAGTTGATGTCTACGAAAGACAACAACGTTTGTGGGATCAAAAAATCGGTTCTGAAATGCAGTTGCTTAAAGCAAAAAACGATAAAGAACGTTTAGAGAAAAGTTTAGAAACTGCCCGTTTTCAATTGACCAAGGCTAATGTATATGCTCCGATTTCAGGTGTAGTAGATATGACCTTTTTGAAAAGTGGTGAAATGGCAGGCCCTGGAACTCCAATTGTTCAAATATTAGATATTCGCACTGTGAAAGTTGTTGCCAACCTTCCGGAGAACTACTTAGGGATCATCAAAAAAGGAGAGCAGGTAACCGTAATGTTTCCGGCTTTAAATGAAGAACGTAAAAGTCGAGTTAGTCTGATTGGTCGAACCATTAATCCAGCGAACAGAACCTTCGAAGTAGAAGTAAAATTGAACAATAGCAACGGCGTTTTAAAACCGAACCTTTTAGCTTTGATGAAGGTGCGTGATTTCGCTCAAGACAATGCTGTTGTTCTACCTTTAGTGGTTGTACAGCAGGAAGTAAGTGGTAAAAGTTTCGTTTATATAAAAGCAGAAGGAGAAGAAGGGTTGATGGCGAAAAAAACATATGTCGAAACCGGAGAAAGTTATGAAGGTAATATTATTGTTAGAAAAGGATTAACCGGAGCAGAAGAAATCATTATTGACGGAGCAAGAGGCTTAAATGACAAGGAATTGATAAAGATCCAAGGCAACTCATAGGGGCTCAGTTTTAATTTTTTATCAACAACCAACTAACCATTAAACGCTATGGCAGAAATATTAGATAAAATAAAAGAACAGCTGAGAGAGTTTTCCATCACCTCCTTAGCTGTCGACAATAGAACAAGTATCTTCCTTTTTACAACGATGATATTATTGTTCGGAATAGGCTCTTATAGCTCAATGCCAAAGGAAGCTTATCCAGAAATCCCTTGGCCGAAGAAATATGTAAACACTGTTTACTTTGGTAACTCCGCTAGTGATATCGAATCACTGATTACTCGTCCGCTGGAAAAAGAAATTGCGGCCATTAGTGGAATTAAAAATGTGACTTCTCAATCCATGCAGGATTACTCAGTAATCATCGCAGAGTTTAATTCAGATATCAGCTCTGATTTATCTATCCAAAAGCTGAAGGATGCAGTAGATAAAGCGAAGTCGGAATTACCCGACGACCTCAAACAGGATCCGGAGATCATAGACATCAACATGGCTGAACTCCCTGTGATGACGATAAATTTATCTGGTCCATTTTCTAATGACGAATTGGATGGCTATGCTGAATATCTGAAAGATGAGATCAAAGACCTCCGTGAAATATCTGAAGTCGATATAAAAGGGATCATGGATAAGGAAATTGCCATAGAGGTAGATTTACCTAAAATGGAATCCATGCAAGTCTCTTTTGGAGATATTGAAAATGCAGTGCGCTCAGAAAACATCACCATGTCAGGGGGAGAAATTGTAGCTGATGATTTTCGTAGAACCATCCGTATTTTAGGAGAGATAAAAACGATTCCACAGTTTGAAAACCTCATTGTAAAAAGTGAGAATCAAAGTCCTATATTTCTAAAAGATATTGCAAAAGTAAGTTTCGGATTTCAAGATCAGACTAGTATCGCACGAGCAGATATGGAGTCCGTTGTTTCTCTAGATGTCATTAAGAAAAAGGGGGAGAACTTATTGAGTGCTTCTGATAAAATCAAAATAGCGGTAGAAGATGCAAAGAAAAATGTATTTCCAGAGAACCTGAATGTTAGTTTATTCAACGATCAATCGGAGCAAACTCGAATGATGGTGGCCAACCTGCAAAATAGTATTATTTCAGGAGTCATCCTAGTTGTAATTGTATTGTTATTTTTCTTAGGTATTCGTAACGCTCTTTTCGTAGGAGTAGCTATTCCACTATCTATGTTGATGGGGATTTTGATACTCAATGTCATTGGCTATTCTCTGAACATGGTGGTACTCTTCTCGCTAATACTCGCCTTAGGTATGTTGGTTGATAACGCCATCGTGGTGGTAGAGAATGTTTATCGATACATGCAAAACGGATACAAAGGTGTAGATGCCGCCAAGTATGGTACTGGTGAAGTTGCTTTGCCAATTATCGCTTCCACCGCTACTACTCTGGCGGCTTTTATTCCACTCGCTTTTTGGCCTGGCTTGATGGGACAATTCATGCGGTATTTACCCATTACTTTAATCATAGTATTGAGTTCTTCTTTGTTTGTAGCTTTGGTCATCAACCCAGTTTTCACCTCCGCTTTAATGCGGTTGGATGCAAAGGCGGAGTCCGCTGCTGTTCGAAAGCGTAAGGTCCGTAACATCCTATTGTTCTTTGTTCTTTGTGTAGTTATCGCTTTACTAGCTCAAGTTACAGAGCGGTTTTGGCTGAGAAACATAGTAGGCATCGTAGGGATAATCGCCATCGTTAATTTCTTCTTGTTGCGTCCGGCATCTTTCTTTTTCCAAAATAAAGTCTTACCCATTTTAGAAAAAGGCTATAACAGTTTTATCGGTTTTGCATTAAGAAAATACAATCCATTATTATTTTTTAGTGGAACGGTAGCTTTATTGTTTTTTACATTTATGTTGTTAGGTGCTAATATGCCTAAGGTGATTTTATTCCCGGAAGCTGATCCGCTTTACGTCAATGCCTTTGTAGAACTCCCCATGGGAACAGATATAAAAAACACCGACGATGTTTTGAAAAAAGTAGAAACCAAAGTTATGGAAGTCATCAAGCCTTATGACTCTATCGTGGAATCAGTGCTTACACAAATCGGAGAAAACACTAGTGATCCGAATGGGGAACAGGAGTTTGGAGCATCTCCTCAAAAGGCGAGACTGACCGTTTCTTTTGTTCCTTCAGAGGATAGGGTCAACCTTGGTTTATCTTCAAGAGATGCAATGGAAGATATTCGAAAAGGACTGAATGATCTCGTTCCCGGTGTACAAATTGTGGTGGATCAAAACCAAGATGGCCCTCCGCAAGGCAGAGACTTAAACATTGAACTCATTGGTGAGGAAGTAAATACACTGGCTACACTTTCAGAAGAACTCGTTGCTTACCTCGGAGGAAAAAACATCCCTGGTATCGAAGAATTGAAAAAAGATGTTAATATCGGAAAACCAGAACTCCTCGTGAATATTGATCGGGAAGCAGCTCGCCGTTTTGGCATCTCCACTTTCGCTATTGCTGATGCAATCAGAACGGCAGTTTTCGGAAAGGAAATTTCTAAATACAAAGAAGAGGAAGACGACTATCCAATTACGCTTCGTTTGGCGCCAGCCTACCGATACAGTGTAGAAGATATTTTGAATCAACGAATCACTTTCCGAAACCCCGCTAATGGCCGAATCAGTCAGGTGCCAATTGGAACTGTAGCAGACGTGCAATATTCTTCAACCTACAGTTCAATCAGAAGAAAAGATCAGGAACGAGTCGTAACCGTTTATTCTAATGTAACCAGCGACTACACCCCCGATGAAGTGTTATTAGAAGTTCGGGATGCACTTGATGACTTTCCATTGCCTGATGGTTATAAGATTTCTTTTACCGGACAAGCCGAACAACAGCAGGAAGAAATGGACTTTTTAATCACTGCTTTGGGACTGGCTATTTTTGGAATTTTGTTGATTATAGTTGCACAGTTTAATTCCCTAATCTCCCCAGTTATCATTTTAATGTCCGTTATCCTAAGTACAATTGGAGTATTCCTGGGATACGTTTTCACGGGAATGAATATTGAAATTGTCATGACAGGAGTGGGTATCATATCGTTGGCGGGGATCGTCGTAAACAATGCCATCGTTTTAATTGATTACGTAAACTTACTCGTTCAGCGGAAAAGAGAGGCTGCTGGTATTGATACCATGAATAACATGCCCAAAGAAATGGTAAAGGAAGCCATCATAGAAGGAGGAGGCACTAGGCTTCGACCTGTACTCTTAACTGCCATAACAACCGTATTGGGATTGATTCCATTGGCCATTGGTTTTAATATTGACTTCTATACCCTGATAATGGATTTAGATCCTAATATCTATATCGGAGGAGATAATGCCGCTTTCTGGGGTACCATGGCTTGGACGGTGATCTACGGTTTGGTCTTCGCAACGTTTTTGACTTTAGTCGTAGTTCCAGTTATGTATTGGTTGGCTTATCGGGCGAAGTCGGCGGTGAGTAAATTATTCCGTCCCGCAGCAACACGGATGGAGCCTGTGAAACAGAAATAGAATTCATGCTAAAATAATGGTTTCATTGTAAATAGAGCCATCATCGATTATTCGGTGATGGCTCTATTAATTTGGAAAAGGTATAGCAATTAAAGAGAACTTATTTTGTATCCCGTTAGGTCAGCCTAGGGCTAGCAGTTGTACTTCCTCAACAAATTCAAGGCAGACTATTACAACAAAACCATTATTTGTGGAACACTAATTCACCACATCCCGCCAAAAAAAATCATTCGACATTCACTTCTTTAACATTTCGAAAAAAATGAAAATTTTCATTTTCCTCCATTAAGTGACAAAAACAGTGGCTTTCTTTAAACTCCGCTATCGGTTGTTCATCCCAAATATGCGAAAGACCTGTTATTTTTTTTAACAAAAAAAGCATTCCGGCACAGCGTTTGAAATAAGGAAGAACAGTTACGAAAACAAAAGATAATCAATGAGTTAAACAACTCAAACCACCGAAATAAAAACTCGGTGTTTCCAACTCTAAAGTGGTATAACGATACTGAAAATAACAAGAATTTTAGGGTGAGTGTTTGTTCATAGTTTTTGTTTTTTGTTTTGTCCCTCGGCTTAGCCGAGGGAACTTTTTTCTTTTTTTTGACAAGATGGTCCCCCCATCTTTATACAGTTGTGACAGTAAAAGATTTCTCCCTAGCATAATCTTGACGCAACTCAAATCATCTTTCCAACATTTTTTACAAAATGATTTTTCGATTACCATCGAAAACGATTTCATTTTCACAATGAAAAAAAATTCTACCTCCCAATGAAATCCTCCCCAGATGTAGACGTCAAGTCAGGCATCGGAGAATTCCATAAAAGGGTAGAGTGTTTTTATATGTTTTAATTCATCCCCCGTCACTAGCTGACGGGGGCTTTTAAAACACTTTTCTTCAAGGGGTGGCTGCGCGAAGGTTTTGTGTGGATGCAAGTCACCCCCTGAATGAAAAAGCGATCTCGTAAATTAGGAACCTTCTGGTTCTTTTAAAAATAGTGTTTGTTCATAGTGTTTGTTTTTGTTTTGTCCCTGTCAATTCGTATTGACAGGGCTTTTTATTTACCAGTAAGCCCTTGGCGCACTCAGACAAAGTCCTTATTTTTGTACCCAGCTGGTCAAGAGGAAGAATAAGTTTTGACCGAGGCCATTTCGGCGAATTCAATACAAGCATTACTTATTGATTATTTTGAACAATTACTTATAATGAATAGAGACCCCAAAAAAGTAGCCGACCTTCGCGAAGATTATCGCCTTCAAGCTTTAGAAATCAAAGACGTTCACTCCCACCCTTTCCACCAATTCCAAGAATGGTTCGACTATGCCTTGCAATCCAATTTGAAGGAGCCGAATGCCATGACCTTAGCTACCGCATCTGTCAGTGGCATGCCATCGGCAAGGATCGTCTTACTCAAAGGTTATAGCGAAGATGGATTTTTATTCTACACCAACTATAACAGTCGAAAAGGAGAAGAATTGTTAGAAAACCCAAAAGCTGCATTGGTTTTCTGTTGGCTGGAATTGGAACGTCAAATCAGAATCGAAGGCACAGTCAGCAAACTGAGTCCTGCGGATTCTACAAAATATTTCCAATCCCGACCAAAAGGTTCACAGATAGGTGCGTGGGCTTCTCCTCAGAGTGAAGTAATAAAGAATCGGGACATCTTAGAAGAGAATGTAAAAATGCTGGAAGAGAAATACGAATCAGAAGTCGCATTGCCAAGGCCAGAACATTGGGGAGGCTTTCTCCTTGAACCAACAATGGTTGAATTTTGGCAAGGTCGTTCCAGTCGTTTGCATGATCGGATAAGGTATACTCAAGGGGAAGAAGGAGCTTGGAAAATTGATCGATTGGCGCCGTAAAGAATCAAAATTCTCAGCTAAATATCGCAATTAAAAAAGTAATTACCGTCGCGATAAATCCAATCATAAAAATATTATACGACATCGTTAAAAAACGATATTTCTTATCCAATACTTTCCCTAAAAAATAAAGATCGCGAACCATATTGCCATACAGCAACTCGCCATCACGCAGCACCGCATCCATCGCTTCTTCATATTGCTCCAGATCAAGATGAATGAAATTTCCAAAGAACACTACGTTCTTTTTCGCCTCTTCCATTTCCATTAAACCTTCATGTTTGGTCGTCACTTTAGGCCGGATAGAAAGTACTGCACAGATTAGAGAAGTCAATCCAGTAATAAGAAAGATGACCACTGGGAGTAAAACCATCGGTTGAGTCTGTGAAATATTACGGTAAGAAAGCATAGAAATAATCACCGATATCAGAATCGCATTGACACTGATCATGATGTTCGCTTTATTGTCAGCAATGGCACTGAGGTTGATGTGGTTTCTATAGTTGGTTCGGAAAAAAGTTTGAATACCTCCACCTGAGTTCTTTGGACCAATTTGTTGATACATCCGTAAGCTTCCTTTTTCGTCTTTGCTTCCGTTCGTCAAATTAACCTTTGCCTTTTCAACCTTATTTTTTTGACTGCGAATATTTTCCGCTACAATCGGAGCATAATTCAATTTTCCAAAAGGCGTCAAAAAGCGAGCTTGTAATAAAGCCTGCATTTGTAATTGCTGCCATTCAAAAGCAGAAAGGTGGCGATTTTGCAAAAGCTCCCATTCTAATCGAAGTAGTGGGCGGTGCGTTGAAAAATTTTCACCACAGGTGTAAGCCGCTATCGCATCATTAAGAACTTGCTCTTCTGTTGTAATCGGATTTACAGTATCACCTGTTGCGTTGATGCAAGCCAGGACCTTTTGCAACTTATCGGTGGGATACCCTTTAGAGCTGAGGAAGGTTCGCGCCAAATCCATTCCTTTGGAAACCGCTTCCGTGGAATCGACGAGGTAACCTGTTTCGTGAAACCAAGCCGCGATCAACACCACTTCCATACTAGCGTCCGATAGCGACATTGATTTCGCAATCTCTTCAACCTTTCCGGTAATTCCGACGGTTCGTTCGTAGCTGTGATATAAATAACGGGTATCGTACTGCTGATTGTAGATATTCAGTACTTGCTGGCTGGTGGCGCTGATGATGTTCGACACAAAGGAAGCGCCTGGATTTTGCGACTGTTGGTCGTTGCTATTTTCTTTCAAAGTAAAGGCTTTTGTTTTCTCTTAACCTATTACCGTTCTCTGATGTTACAAAAATAAGAAAGAAAGCGCGAAAAGACGAGGAAATCGTCTATATCT
>CAZDTI010000212.1:0-15086 GCA_964508085.1 uncultured Saprospiraceae bacterium
TAGATACAATTGTGTTTTCGATTTACTAACATATAACGAACGTATAGACCACAGCTCCATCGGAGCGACATTTTTGTAGCGTTAGCGAAAAAAATCAATTGAGCTCCATAGGAGCGCCACCACAAAGAAGGGTGGCGCTCCTATGGAGCTCAACCATTTCCAGATTATTCTTAGTTACTGAAATGTCATCCCTCTGGGATTTAACCTGCGATTCGCATGACTCATGTTTCTAGTTATAGCAAACCAGATACTTTCCTTCCTATCAAAAAAAGTCAATTTCTAAATACACAGGTCAATTTTTCAATAACCTAAGACAACTTTTTCCAATAATTTTGAAAATAATTATTTGAGTATAAGCTCATAAATTTTTTAATAAATAAAAATATCATGAAAAAGTTATTAGTTATTTTAGTACTCTTTTTTGCCATAACTCCAATTTTTGCGCAACACAATGCAGGGCATAATGGTAAAGTTTTAATGATTGTTTCCAATCCAACGGTCAGCGAACAAACTGGTTGGCCGATAGGCGTTTGGGCATCTGAGTTGACACATCCTTACTGGGAATTTTCTGAAGCAGGATATGCCATTGACATTGCCAGTCCACTTGGAGGAGAAATCAAAATTGATGGATTCAGTAATCCTGATGATGAAAGTGGTTATTCTGCGTTTGATTATGTTTCAAGAGGTTTTTTAGCAGATCCTACTAAACAAGAGTTGCTCAAAAATTCCCTCAAACTTTCGAAGGTCAATCCAAATGACTACAAAGCGATTTTCGTTTGTGGAGGTCAAGGACCAATGTACACTTTTTATGAAAATCAGGAGTTGCATAAGTTCTTTGTAGACTACTACGAAACAGGTAAGCCTACCGCAGCCATTTGTCATGGGACAAGTATTTTATTAAAAACAAAATTGTCCAATGGAAAAAATTTAGTAGAAGGAAAAAAATGGACAGGCTTTGCCAATAGCGAAGAACAGTATGCAGACAATTATGTAGGGTTTCAAATTCAACCTTTCCGGATTGAAGATGAAGCTAAAAAAATGCCTCGAACCAATTTCGTCACAGGAACTCCTTTTGATGCATTTGCAGTAAGAGACGGAAACCTGATCACAGGTCAACAACAAAATAGTGGAGCAGCCGCAGCTCGATTGATTTTGGAAGCCATGGAAGAGGATAAAAATAGATACCCGACTTACGTTTTGGTTCATGGTGCCTGGGCAGATGAAAGTGCCTGGGGTTTTGTAAGAAATCAATTGGCCGTTCATGCAAATGTAGAAGTGGTCAACTTACCTGGACATGGGGTTGACTTAACCCCTGAAAATCAAGTTAAATTAAATGACTATGTAAAAACCGTCGAAGCCGGTATCAACAAATATGATGGAAAAGTCATCTTGGTTGGTCATAGTTTAGCAGGTATGATAATTACTCAAGTAGCGGAAAGTATTCCTAACAAAATTGATAAAATGGTTTATGTCTCTGCCTATTTACCTAGAAATGGAGAAAGTATCACCGACCTGGCAAGCAAAGATACGGAGTCGCTCATAGGCCCAAACATTGTATTTAATGAAGATTATACAACAGGCGTCGTTAAAAAAGATTTTATAGTAGCGGGAACTTGTGCTGATTGCCCAAATTTCATGAAGGAGATTATTGTAAAATATCACAAAGATGAACCTACCACACCGATGAATGAAGTAGCTCAAGTAACAAGTGGAAAATTTGGTGAAGTGGAAAAATACTACATCCATACGTCTAATGACAAAGCAGTCGGTTATGAACTTCAAAAACAAATGGTTAAAGCCAATGGAACCATCCGTAAGATTTTTGTTATGGATACTTCACATTTACCCTTTGTAGTTCAACCACAAAAGTTTGTTGGGATCTTAACTGGAATTGGTGAGGCGAGATAAAACTTCAACCTGCTCTTAGGTGGCAATTACATATAGAGTCATCTTGAACTGATGGCTCTATATTTCAAATAAAAATCGTTATGAAGAAATTATTTCCATTCGTAATTCCATTGTTGTTTTTCTTTTCTGCAAAATCTCAAAGTATTGAAATTATGCCCGGAAACAACTTTGTATTTACAGACCTCCAATTTTTTAAACCTTTGGATAAAAAATTTCGAACGACTATCTTTAGTCGAACGCGTGCGAGGTTGACTTATGATGACGATGAAAATGGAGTGAATTTTTTCTCAGGGGCCTATTTGAACTATACCACTAAAACTGGATTCGGAGGAACACTTATTGGACGAATGAATAACTTTGGCTCTGATATGGATCTAGGAATTCATTATTATAGAAAAATTAAAAGCTTTAGTATTTATGCGCTACCTTCCATTTCTTTGAGTCAGAAAAATACATACAGCTGGTTTTCCATCGTAAAGTATCGTCCCACACTCAATGATCAATGGAAGATGTACACTTCAGTTGAATTATTTTCCGTATTTAATAAGTCCGACCATGTGATTAGTACCCAACGGGTTCGTATTGGTTTGGAGTATCGATCCTATCAATTTGGATTGGCGATGAATATTTCCGAATTTGGAGATGACTTAATAGTCACCAATGATAATTATGGTGTTTTTATCAGAAAAGAATTTTAATTATGAAAATTGCATTAGTAACCGGAGCTGCAAAAGGTCTTGGTTTGGCATGGTCTGAAGTCCTTGCTTCAAAAGGCTACACCGTTATTGTAACTGCCAGAAAATTGGAAGCTGCGAAATCAGTCGAAACCGAATTAAACAACAGTGGGAAAAAATCCATTGCCATGTCTTTGGATGTTTCTTCTGAGGACAGCATTAAAGAGGCTGCTAATCAAGTCGATCAAAAATTTGGTTATGTAGATTTGATTATCAATAACGCAGGTACCAACCCTAAAGATTTTAAGGACCCTCAGAAAAAAGCCAAGGCTTTTCAATTAGACCATTTAGATTTTGAAGTGATGAATCAGGTCTATGCTGTAAATAGTCTGGGACCGCTAATGGTGGTAAAACACTTCAGAGCATTATTGAAAAAAAGCCAAAGCCCAAAAGTCATTAATATCTCTAGTTGGCTAGGCAGTATCACTCTACTAAGCTTTGGAGGTCATTATGGATATGTTTCCAGTAAAAATCTATTGAACGTATTGAATAAAAGTATGGCTTTAGAGATTATAAATGATGGAATTATTTCTGTTAATGTAAATCCAGGATGGGTAAAAACGAACATGGGTGGAAGTCGGGCTCAGTTTACACCTCAGGAGTCCGTTCATAATATGTATACAAATGTCATTGACAAAATTTCAATAAATGACACTGGGAAATTTTTCAATTATGATGGAAAAGAACATCCCTGGTAATATAAATTTAGAATGAAATTAACTCCCCTACTCCTAATCGTTACCTGCGGGGATTGTTCTACCTCTGTGTCAATCCTCTCGCAGCCCTTAGTCCCTAAAGGGAAATCCGCCCGCTGACACACTTTATGAAACAGTCTCTACCTGCGCGTCGGAAGCGGTTGCAGTCGATTCAGTAAGAGCTAAAGGTAAGTACTCCTTTGCGACGCAGGGCTGAGTAGATAATCGAAAACCTAATTGATGCAACACTAGGCGTTTGACAAAATTGTGGATCAATCGGGAGATTTGTGACAGCGACGAAATCACCTGATCCGGCGTGGGAGTTTGGTAATTACAAATCAAAGAAATCACTTTACAATTAACTTTACGAATTCAAATTTATTTGAAGGCAACTCCATTCTAACTAGGTAAACTCCTGACGGTAAATCTACAGGGAGCTGACCATTCATTAGGTCTGGCGAACTATACTCCCTTCCTGTAATCGAATACAATTTCATACTGCTTATTTCATCTTGATTGGAACAAATAATCTTCCCTCCAGCTTCTACTGGATTTGGGAATACCTTATATTTGGCTTGCTCATTATTAGCAATATAAATGGATTGAATTGGTGAAAAATTAATTGATCCATCAAAGTCTATTTGTTTTAATCTATAATAATGAACCGCTCCAAAATGCAAGTCTTTATCAATCATAAAATAATGGTTAAGCATCATTGAGGTTCCTTGTCCTTCGACTCGTTCTATATCCATCCAGTTTCTACCATCTAATGATTTTTCAACCATAAAAAAATCATTATTGGTTTCGGAAGCAGTTGCCCAATTTAAATAAACCTGTGAATCTTCCTTTTTAAAATGAGCTTTAAAATCAAGGAGTTCAACTGGAAGTAGCGCTTCACAATAGTTGTTATTGCCAAAGGAGTTGTCATAATGCAAGGTGAAATAGTCGTTTATTGTCGCAGCAAGTGAATCCACTAAAACCCATCTGAAATTTGAACTCCTGGCAGCGGAATCTAATTCAATTTGGATGGCATCTATCGGCCCCAAGTTGTCTCTCGATCCATGCCTTTCCGTATTATATCCTCCCGAAAAATAACAACTGCCTCCACAAGATGGCGAGGGATCATTTGCACTGGGCACCGAAGGAAATCCTCTTGTATCCATCAAGGTTCCAAAACTATTGGGACCTCGTAATAATTCAGCATGAGTCACATTCGATTCATTGTCTCCTTCCAGCGATCGGATACTGCTTTCTTCTATGTAGGTAGCCGTATTTAAGATAGAGTCGGATAATTCCAATTCGTTTTTACTCAAGAGGTAACCTAACTCTATTCTTTGAATGGTATGACCATGTCCATGTACATCTAAAAATAATCCACGGTCATAATCTTCTTCAATTTGAACTTTAGCGCTATCAATAAATTCATGATAATTATACCAGGCCGATTCTATCAATGGGTTTCCATCAGCAGCATCTCCTATGTCGCGATTTGCATCAAATTTTCTTCTATGCAATCTATTCATAATCATGTGGGGATAGCATCCGGTAATATTATAGATCACATCGTAAAGTTCCCAAGAGATAATTCGGGTGTACGAATCAATTAGATATAAACAGCCTACGCAATCTCGGTCCGGTATGGAATCGGGCGCCCAATTTCCACCATGAGGAACCGAAATAATTATTGGCAAATTACCTGCTTTATACTCTACAAAACCAGTGCTGTCCCAATAGGTTTCCCCAGGCGTAAATGGCTGTGCATTAGCTTGCAAAGAATAAGCAAATAAACAAATGACAACTAAAAACTTTAGGTAGAAAAAAGAAAATAAATTCATGCTCAGTTAAAAATTTAAGACTTGTTTTTAAATTAAATAAGTATTGAGAAACAAATACTTTCTGATATTATGTGATGCTATTAATCACCCGACCCACTCCTTAATTTTTTGCTCAATTTCTCTTAAGTGAGCAGAATTAGGAATATGCTTACAACCTTTAAGCAGATATACTTCCTTCAAGTTTTGAAAGATTTTTTCAGCATGCCTTTTAATTTTAGCCGCCGGAAAAAAAACATCATCATCTGCTAAGATCATAGATACCGGATTGCTAAAATGGGCTACATCAGCTTGCTGTAGAATAGAAGGTCGCCTGTAATCTAAGTGAACTCCTTGTAAAATTGCCTTTTGAAATTCGAACATATATTCATCTCCTTCCGGTACGAAATGACGAACGAATTTTCTCAGGTCTTTATCCTTTTTTGAAATTTGATATCTTAAGAGTGGTAATGATAACTTTTTAAAAGAAGACCAAAAACCGCCGTTTGCTAATCCGCTTGGAACAATGAAAATACATTGATTTAATTTCTGCGATCGATGAATAATGAGTTTTTGTAAAATGAAAGCACCATAGGAAACACCAATAAAATCAGCCTTCCGGATAAATAGTCCATCTAAAACCTCCTCTGCCCACTTGGCAAAGGAGTCATCTTTAATATTCATAATCGTTTCTGCACTTTTAGTAGCCTGACCTATGGTATCAATAGCGTATACCATATAAGTGGGAATCAGGTTTTTAATGCTTTCCAGGGAAAGTGGCGCGCCTGCATGTACGCCGTGAAACAGAACTATTTTTTTGCCTTTTTCATTTCCAGCGGTCAGCACTCTTGTGTTGCCATAAGAGGTAGCAATGTCAAATTGATCAAAAGGAAAATCGAGATTTCTAGCTTTTTTATCATAGAGTTCCAGCACTGCTTTTTTGGAAGCCTCCGATTTATAAATACTTCTACTAGTTGCCATTCCTATTAATTTTAGTTTATTTAGAATCCGATGTATTTAAGCTCAGTGGGGTTAATCATTCGTTGTTTTAATAAATGTATGTGTGAAAGAATCTTTTCCCATAAAGATTGCTACATGATATACTCCGTCCTCAAATCCAGCTACTTCATTTATTGTTATTACTCCGTTTACTGCATGAGCATCAAAGTTTTTTTCTACAATAACTTGCCCGATTGAATTGCAAATTCGAAGATGAATTTTGTCATAAACCTGCTCCGTAAAACTAATTTTCAACTTATCCACAACCGGATTCGGAAACAAGTTAAAACCCGCTAAAAGTTCTATTTTAACATTGACGAGATCGCTATATGCAGTAGTTCCATCAAAGTCAACTTGTTGCAATCGGTAATAGCTTCTCCCTTGATAAGGTTCTTTATCAATGGTACTATAGTGCATTGCTTGTGAAGTAGTTCCATTTCCAGCTACTTGCGCAATCACCTCCCAGACGGCACCATCCCTTGAGCGTTCGATCAAGAAATAATCATTATTTAACTCAGAAGCAGTCGCCCAATCTAGTTCCACTTGATTATCTGAATTGACACGAGCTTCAAATCCAATTAATTCGACCGGTAATGCAGAACAATCGTATATATCTCCTACGATATTCCAATTGGAATTATTGATCATATCCAGTCTCGCTAATTCTGCATCGCAATAGTATAGTCCATCCGCTCCCAGTTCAATATCTTGCGGAACATTTTGTCCCGCCCAACCGATCAATGTATTGTCATAGTTTTCAACAGACATCCCACAACCGGAGAGCATGTCCGTCATAGTAAATACAGCGCTTATATTCCAAGATCCAAGATATTGGTCAAATGAAGTTGCGTTATCAAAAGTATATGCCATGTTGACTACATTGGACACATCCCATCCGGAAATATCTTGATTAAATGCTGTAGCGTTTCTAAACATGATTTCCATGTCAGAAACATTAGACACATTCCATGTTGAAATATCTATATTGAAGGAATTTGCATTATCAAACATTCCATACAAATCGTCTAGATTCGATACATCCCAATCACTAATATCTCCATTAAATGAAACCGCATTTTGAAACAAACTTTCCATATCGGTAACACTAGAAACGTCCCAATTATTTAAATCTTGATTAAAGGAACTAGCCCCAGAAAACATCCTACCCATGCTGATTACATTTGATACATTCCAATTAGCAATATTACTATTAAAAGCATGTGCTTCTAAAAACATATTACTTGCGAAAACTATATTGGACACATCCCAGTTACTCAGATCGCCATTGAATACCGTACATTCGTTAAACATATTGGCTGTGTTATTTACGTTGTTAAGATTGGGTGCATCACTTGCCGTTGCATCGAGATTGATACAACCATAAAATGCATCTGCCATACTCGTCCATGTATTGTCACCCCATTGGTCTATATTGATAATTTTTTCCCTATCGCCCACACCATTAAAAAAGATCCTTGGAAAATCCCCCCGGATGCGAATAGTATAAGTACCAGGCGCCGGAAAGATATGACTCACATCTCCATTAATACCAAACTGATCGTAAATGCCATCATTGTTCCAATCCACATCATAATTGTATCCTACACCATTAGTTGGAATTGTAATCGCATTGTTTGGTGAATCGCCAGGGTTATCGGTCTGCCAAGTGGTGATAAAGGGAGCACACTCTTTATAGTCGCCATCGATATTCCAGCCGCCAACATTAATCAGAAACGCTCTGGCATCTTCCCCATTACAGTATAATAATTCGTCTGCTCCGAGTACGATATTGGGTTGTACATTTTGCGCGGCCCAACCAATTAAGGTGTTGTCATAATTTTCTATGGACATCCCACAATAATTAAGCATGTTTCCCATACTAGTGGCGGAGGTAATATCCCATTGTCCAAGGTCATAATCAAACGATTCAGCAGAAAGGAACATTCCAGACATACTGGTCACATTAGAAACATCCCAGTTTCGAATATCATTATTGAAAAGAAGGGCTTCGACAAACATTGCAATCATAGTGGTTACTCCAGATACATCCCAATTGCTGATATCGCTATTAAAGGTTAGAGCCCCATGAAACATATCCGTCATGTCGGTTACGTTAGAGACATCCCAAGTACTGATATCCCCATTGAATACTTCTGCTCCAGCAAACATGGTATTCATGTCGGTTACATTAGAGACATCCCAATTATTCAAATCACTGTTAAAAGCCAACGTTAATACGAAAAGTCGATGCATGTCGGTTACATTAGAAACATCCCAATTATTCAAATCTGCATCAAGTGAATAGCAAGAATGGAACATACGTGATAGATCATTGACCTGAGACAAATCTGGAGCATCCATAGCGGTTACATTCAGATTAATGCACCCATCAAAAGCAGCCTGCATACTGCTCCACTTGTTTTCACCCCACTGATCGATATTGATAATCTTTTCTTTGTCCCCCTCATTATTAAAAAAGATTCTAGGAAAATCTCCTCGGATACGTATGGTATAGGTGCCGGGCTGAGCATAAAAATGAGCAGCCGTACTATTGATGCCAAATTCATCATAGACACCATCATTGTCCCAATCGACATCATAGTTATAATCACTGTTTAAATCAACAGGAATGATGATCGCATTGTCTGGTGAATCACCGGGGTTATCGGTTTGCCAGGTAGTAATGAATGGAGCACAGACATTCTCATCCTCATCAATATCCCAACCTTTTTCGTCAATCAGAAATGCCCTTGCAGCAGCGCCAGCACAGTAGGTCATTCCGTCAGCCCCCAAATTGACATCCAGTTGCACATCCTGAGCAGCCCAGCCAATTAAGGTATTGTCGTAATTTTCTTGTGATAGACCACAGAGATCCAACATATGAATCATCAAAGTAACAGCAGTAATATCCCAGCCGCCAAGATTTTGATTAAAGTTCGTAGCCCCACTGAACATCTCCTCCATAGTGGTGACATTGGACACATCCCAAGTACTCAAGTCCTGATTGAAAACATCTGTACTGGAAAACATACCTTCCATATTATTTACATTGGACACATCCCAAGTACTCAAATCTTGATTGAAAACATCTGTGCTGGAAAACATTAAATACATTGTACTCACATTGGAAACATCCCAGCTACTTAGGTCTTGATTGAAAACAGGTGCCCCTCCAAACATTTGTTCCATAGTCGACACATTTGACACATCCCAATTGTTTAGAGGAGAATTGAAGGCATTGGCAAGTTGGAACATAGAAAGCATATTCTCTACACTGGATACGTCCCAATTATTTAAATTCCTATTAAAGGAAAGTGTATGTGAAAACATGTAAGACATCGTTTCCACATTGGACACGTTCCAATTACTTATGTCTCCGTTAAAATCGTGCGCCAAATAAAACATGAATGCCATTGTCGTCACATTTGACACATCCCAGTGGTCTAAATCCTGATTGAAATCAAGTGCCGAAAAAAACAGGCTACCCATATCCGTCACGTTTGATACATTCCAGTGATTAATATCAGCATTGAATACTAGGCAAGAAGCAAACATAGACGACATGTCACTTACCTGAGATAAATCTGGAGCATCTTCAGCAGTAATATTTAGATTCTTGCATCCATCAAATGCTTCTTCCATAGTCTGCCATTCAATATCACCCCACTGTTTAACATCAAGAATCTTGTCTTTGTCACCGCTACCATCAAAATGAATTCTTGGGAAGTCTCCTCTGATTCGAATGGTATAGGTTCCGGGTTGAGGAAAGATGCCACTTACGCTTCCATTGATTCCAAATTGGTCATAAACCCCATCGTTGTTCCAGTCTACATCGTAGTCGTATCCCACACCAGTCGTAGGAATAGTAATAGCATCGTCTGGAGAATCTCCGGGATTGTCTGTTTTCCAGGTCGTGATAAAGGAACATAAACGTTCATCACCTGTAATGGTCCAGGAATTCGTGGTGCTTTGCAGTTCAGACCTTGCCTCTTCTCCTGCACAATAGGTCAGGTTGTCTGCACCAAGTACGACGCCGGTTTGAAAATCTTGTTGCTCCCAGCTAATGAGTACCTGATCATAATTGTAGGTCGACAAACCACTATTAGAAAGCATATGTTCCATGGTGGTTACCTCGGTAATATCCCATAAGCCCAGGTTTTGATCAAAGGTATTTGCACCGGAAAAAGTACGAGTCATGTCGGTAACATTTGAAGTGTTCCATCCCGTTATATCCTGATTAAAAACATCTGCCTGATTAAACATATAAGACATATCGGTGACAGTCGAAACATCCCAATCACTGATGTTTCCATTAAAATCTGTTGCTGTATCAAACATCCGAGACATATCGGTGACATTGGATACGTTCCAACTATTTAAGTCTTGATTAAAATTGATGGCTCCATCAAACATTCTTCTCATGTCTCCTACATGTGATACGTTCCAATCGCCCAGATCTTGATTGAATGAGACCGCATCTCTAAACATAGAGTTCATCGTTGTTATCGTTGTAACATTCCAATTACTGATATCGCCATTAAAATTACTAGCGCCTTGAAACATGCTAGCCATATTTGAGACATTGGACAAATCCGGCGCATCGGTTGCAGAATATCCTAAATTCGCACAGCCTCGAAATGCGGTAGCCATGCTTTCCCATTCGATATTACCCCAGCGACTGATGTCTACGATCTTCAATTTATCTCCCAGATTCTCAAAATTAATGCGAGGGAAGTCCCCCTTAATCTTGATGGTATAGACCCCAGGAAAACCAAAGTCATGGGTAACGTTGCCAGTGATTCCAAACTCATCGAAAACACCATCGTTATTCCAGTCTACATCGTAGTCGTAGCCGGGACCTGTAGTTGGGATCGTTATTGAAGTATTATTAGAAGTACCAGGATTGTTAGTCTGCCAGGTGGTTGTAAAAAACGGGCAGTCCTGGCTGTCGCCTTCAATGGTCCAACTGTACGCTGCAACCAGTGAGTTTCGTGCAGTGACGGCTGTACAATAATTCAAATTCGTTGCGCCCAATGTGATATCAGAAGGAGGATTTTGGCCCTCCCATCCAATCAATGTATTGTCATAATTGTCAACAGACATTGCCGTGCTGGAAAGCATGTTTGTCATATCTGTTACATTGCTAATTGGCCAGTTTCCCAAATCCTGATTGAATGAACTTGCAGTAAAAAACATAAAAGAAAAATCCGTAACATGGCTAACATCCCAGGTGTCGATTTTACCATTGAATGCAAAAGCAGAAGAAAACATAGAAGACATGTTAGTGACATCAACTACATCCCAATCATCTAAAGGTTGATTAAATGCTTCTGCTTGGAAAAACATAAAGGACATATCTTTAGCTCCGGTTACGTTCCAATTATTGAGTGGCTGATTGAATTGCAAAGCACCCCAAAACATGCCCCTCATGTTTTGTACTGTGGTTACGTCCCAGGCACTAATATCTGCATTGAATTGATTGGCAAAAGAAAATAAGAAGGACATGTTGGTTACATTTGACAGATCCCAATTACTAAAATCACCGGTGCTGATCCCAGATGATCTGAACATACCAGAAAGGGTTTCAACATTTGAAAGGTCCGGTGCATCCGTTGCTGCATAGCTTAAATTCTCACAGCCAGAAAAGGCATCTTCAAAACTTGACCAACTGATGTCCCCCCATTCGTCAATGGAAATCAGTTTTAAACGATCCCCGTTATTGTTAAAATATATTCTGGGAAAGTCTCCTTGTATTCTTATCGTGTAATTGCCTACCACCCCAAAATCATGAGTAACATCTCCGACGATTCCAAACTCATCGAATACCCCATCATTATCCCAATCTACGTCATAACTATAGCCAGCACCTAAAGTAGGAATGGTGATGGAAGTAGGGTTTGAAACACCGGGGTTACTTGTGTTCCATGTTGTTACAAAAGATTGAGCCGTGCTGACATTACTCATCGACATGAACCAACAGGCGATGAAAATTAATCTCAGGTTTAACGTAAATATCGTTTTCATTTTTAATGATTTATCTTTGTTAATAGTATTAAAGTAATTTGCTTTTTGATTGCAATACAAAGGTGGGGAGGATTGATCATCCATTGGATTAATGGAATTTCAATAAGTGTAAAAAAGTATTAAAATAGGGGACTTGGTTTGGTCGTTTCAATCCGGCGGGTAAATAAAAAACGCAGCATTTAGGTCATTCTAAATGCTGCGTTATAATATTTTTTTTTTAAAGGCTCTTGGTCATTTAAAATGGGTGGATGGGTAGATGGGGAATGGGTAGATGGGTACCTTCTTTCGCACTTCTTTGCGTTAGAGGGCAGCCCATCTACCTATCCACCTATCACCCATCTACCCAAATAAAGAAACCCACTTTAGTTGACTTAGAACCTTTTTTAAATTAATGCACTTTTATCCAGCTCTGTGATTGATAGCCTTTTACTTTTAGTACGTACTGACCTATTGGTAGATTACGGATATCAATAAGTTGTTCAGTAGATTCTAAAAATCCTTGCACGACCGCTGTACCCCGAATATCAAAGACCTCATAGCTTAAATCAAGGTGCCCTTCCTTGGCAACATTCACTCGGAGGAAATCGCTGGCGGGGTTGGGATATAGCAGTATTTCTTCTAGGTAAATATCTTCCGTTGAGCTTGTGGAAACCTCATTGAGCAAACGAGTGGCATAACCGAAAATGCCCTCATCGTTTGTCTCAGCTATACCTACCAGGAGTACCTTATCATCCGATTGGAATGAAATAGAGAAACCATGATCTGCCCCGGCTTGGATGACATTTAGTTTAGCAACTCCCAGGTTCCCGAAAGATTCTACCCGCGCCCCTGTTTCGTCGATGTGCAATATCCCGGAGTTGCTGCCATTGGGTGATTCCTGTATACTCACCGCCAGGTAAAGACCATTCAATCCTTCTTCCATTGCGTTCGAAAAATCATCTCCGCCAATTGCTAAGTCTGTTTCCATCCAACCGTTTTGTCCAAAGTTCATGTCTTGTTGAGCATTTAAATCAATGGCAACGGCCGCCGTATTTAGTCCTCCCGTGTTTGGGTTTCTTGTTCTTCCTGATAAATAAATTTTTTGATTGGACGAGTGGATCAATCCGTCGCTCACAAAAAATTGTTTATCATCAGGCCAGGTAATGGATTTGCGACCATTGGCCGTAAAACCAGTGTTTTTAAAACCAGTCGGAGTAAAGGAAGTAACATGTCCACGTGTAATGTCATTCAACTTACCATAACCGAAAACATAGATATTACCTGCAGCATCCATGTCAATGGCTACGGGTCGATCAACAGAGGGGAAGTCGGCAACGGTGGCTCCAAAAAAGCCAAAGTCTTGATCAAAATCAGAACCATCAGCTTCAACCTTAAGGACAATGACGTTGTTTTCTATGGCACCTGTCAAATATATTGACCCCGACTGATCAATATAAATACCTGAGATATCCATGTCGATTACATCAGCGACAAAAGCGCCAAATGTACCAAAGTCCGTATTCAAACTTCCTTCTGCTGAATAACTGATCAAAAAGGGAGTCGAAACTCCATTATCCAAAAATACTCCCGCAACAAACAGGTTATCATTTTGGAGTGCGATTCCTTTGATTCGCTCATTATTACTTGCGCCAAGTTCGATCACAGCGTACCCCGTACCTCCAAAACTTTCATCATAATTTCCTTCGGCATCCAAACGGGTGAGGATGATTCGCCAATCGCCATCCACATAAGTTTGACCAGCTATCCAAGTCCGATCCTGGCTATCGGTTACAGAATAAGAAATCAGTTCCTCTTCTTCTAAAAAGTTTATTGTACGTATTTCGTCTCCATTGGCGTAACTTGGATCAATGGTCCCTGATTGTCCGTTCGCAAAATTAAACAGGAGTAATACTAATGGGAGTAGAAAGTAATGCTTAATCATTATTTTATTTTTTTGAAGTTTTTAAAAATGAATGTAAACCATGCGCTTTCAGGTGATCCTTCCAGCGCTAAATTTGATAACACAAAATTAGTGGAGAACAGCCTTGGACAGGTTTAAGGAGAAATTAAAAAGTATTAAAATGTATTAAAAAAGCGGGGAGACACGGCTGAGAAGAATTTCAAATCTACTATCTTTGAAGCAAGAAAAACTTAAGTAATGAAAACCCAAATTCTTTTCGTCGACGATGATGTCCAAATGAGCTCAATGACCAAAGAGTATCTGGAAGCTAAAGGCTTTGAAGTTATGCTTCTGCATAATGCCGAAGAAGGATTAAGGGCTTTCAAGCAGAACAGCTTTGACCTTTGTCTCCTCGATGTGAAAATGCCTTTCAAAGATGGCTTCTCTCTGGCTAGTGAAATCAGAGTATTAGATAAAAATGTTCCAATCGTTTTTTTGACAGGAAAGACGGAAACCGATGACCGCATTAAAGGGCTAACTATTGGTGCTGATGATTATATCACCAAGCCATTCAGCATGAAAGAACTAACGTTAAGGATGAACGCCATTTTAAAAAGGACACTTGTCAATGAAGAAAGCAGTAACTCAAAGCTTCTTATTGGAGAATATATTTTCGACTCGAATAGCCGAGAACTTGTAAGAGAAGAAAAGGTCATAAAGCTCTCCGGAATTGAAGCTAACCTACTACAATTGTTAGGGGAGAATATCAATGGTTTAGTAAAGCGAGATTATGCGCTAAATAAAATATGGATGGATGAAGATCATCTCAAGGGACGAAGCTTAAATGTATACATCAGTAAATTGAGGCGATATCTGAGCAAAGATGAAAGAATCGAAATTCTAAATGTTCATGGAGAAGGTTATAGATTAGTAGTTAAGAAAGAGTAACCAGGACTGAGATTGTTCTAACTCTGTGTCAATCCTCTCGCAGCCCTTAATCCCTCGTATGTTTGTAAATGTACAAGATGTTCATTGA
>CAZDTI010000213.1:0-15057 GCA_964508085.1 uncultured Saprospiraceae bacterium
TCTTTGTCGTCGTTCCCATTTTGTCATTTCGAAAACATCTCGCGGTAAGAAATATTTCCCCTCGGCTGGGGCTTCATTTGCCCAAGAAGGAGCAATAGCAACTTCGTCACTCTCTAAGTCATGTCGATAGTACCAAGCTACCAAAAGTCCAATGATTCCTCCATACAAATGGCTCTCCCAACTGACTCCTTCTTCCCGAGGCAAAATCCCCATAAACATCCCACTATAATAAAACAAAACAATCAGGGCCAGAACAATAGATTTAATGTTTCTTCTGAAGATCCCTGTACCCATGATGAAAGTCGCCAGACCATACACCACACCACTCGCACCAATATGATAACTATTACAACGATGACCGTATTCCAGGCCACAAAAAAAGAAATTGCCAATTAGCCAAACCATTAGCCCCGTGAAAAAGTATATTCTAATAAAGCCATTAACCGCCACTTTCGGATAGAAGTACAACATGATAGAACCCAAAGCAAAAAACGGAATACTATTGTTGATTAAATGTTTGAAGTCAGCATGAATTAAAGGAGCCAGCAAGATTCCCTTTGCTCCGGAAAATGTTCGAGGATATACCCCAAGGTAACCCAGACTCCAACCCATCGCATACTGCATAAGATGAATGCCCCAGATTAAAGCAAGAAAGTAAAGTGGTAGCCGGATGCGATCTAAAAGAGTAGCTTGGTTTGTTTGGTTCATGGTTTAGGAAGAAAGGATTTTGAATATTATTTTATCAAATAAGAATTGAACTTTTAAGGGTTTTTCATAAAAAGCTAATCATTAGTACCAGTCCGAAAAGTCAGGAATCGCTAAAATTTGCCCCAGCCCTAAAGGGAGTTTTAGCGATTTCTGACTTTTCTCCCTTTAGGGCTGGGGCAAAAAAGCAAGAAATTGATAAAACAGATTTTTATGAAAATATCTCTTCTGTAATTATAAGTTCATTCCGAATGAAGGAAGTTAGTAGTTAACTCAGAATTTCCACCATCTCCATCAACACCGGATTCAAGCGGTCATTATGCTTTATAGCATTGTCAAAAGGCGTATAAACAATCTCCTTGTTGATTTGTCCAACCATCACAGATCGCTTTCCATCCAACAACGCTTTTACAGCTTCTACTCCCAGGCGGCTTGCAAGTACTCGTTCCATACAGGTTGGTCGTCCACCTCTTTGCAAGTGTCCCAAAACAGTTACCCGAATATCGAAATTATCAGTTCTGGCTTTTACCTGGTTGGCAATTTCAAAAGCACCGCCTGCATCATCTCCTTCAGCAACAACAATAATACTTGCTGTTTTCTTTTTCTTATAATTCTCCTCCAGCATTTTCATCAAGGCCTCAATATTCGTTTTTGTTTCTGGAACCAGGACAGCTTCTGCTCCGGTAGCCACACCTGCCCGCAAAGCAATGAAACCAGCATCCCTACCCATAACTTCCACAAAGAATAAGCGGTTATGTGCATTGGCTGTATCCTTGATATTATCAATGGCATTCATAGCCGTATTAATTGCCGTATCATAACCAATGGTAAAATCCGTTCCGTACAAATCATTATCAATCGTTCCCGGAATACCAATAAAAGGGATGTCATACTCCTGCATGAAAACATGAGCGCCAGTAAAAGTCCCATCGCCACCAATCGCCACGATGCCATCAATCCCTGCTTTTTGTAAATTCGCAAAAGCCTGAGCTCGTCCTTCCTTTGTCCGAAACCGATCAGATCGTGCCGATTGTAAAATGGTACCACCTAATTGAATGATGTTACTAACAGAGCGAGCATTCATATCTATAAAGTCTCCATCGATCATTCCTTCATAGCCCCGCATGATTCCACAGACTTCTAATCCTTTGCTCAATGTCGTTCTTACAACTGCTCTTACACAAGCATTCATTCCAGGGGCATCACCTCCTGAGGTGAAAACAGCTATTTTTTTCATTTATTTTTTTTTCATTTATTAGCATGCGAAAGTGGGAAGTTAACAGTTAATGTTAATAGTTTTAGTTAACTACTTATATCTCCTTTTGACCAACTTAATAAACACCTTCGCCTTTTTTATTTTCTTACTACTCGTCCAGTCGTATTTCTGAGCACATTCTGCCAGATGAACTTTCGCCTCTTCAAAATTCCCCATCGTATTCATGATATTCATCGAAGTCGTAAATGCCTGCTGGTCTTTACCAAATAATTCATTTACGGTAAGTATCCTTTCATTCAATCCCATTGCTTTGGTAAGGTCGCGAATAGGTAATGAAGCCAGTCGATCAGATAACTCTTTTCCTTCGTCGCCCGCAAAAAGTTCGGCAACGTCATCGTCAACAGCTGCGGCTTTGACTACTGGAGGAGGAGTAGGGGCTGGTTTTGGACTTGGTTTCGGTGTAGGAGCTGGAGCTGGTGGTATTACCTCAGCAGCAGCTTCTTTTATCATTTCCACTTCTTCCGGATCCGCCACAGGAGTTGGAGCTGGAGTAACCACCTTTGGCGGTTCCGCTACAACTCGTTTAATTACTTTAGGGGCAGGTCTTTCTATTGCTGCTTTTGGCTTAGGGGCCGGTCTGCTTTCTACAACAGGGTTCAAAGGTTCTCCACTTGCTGAAAAAGCAGCATACATTTTTTTAATATAGCTCAGCATAAGCTCTTGCTCAAAAGGGTCAATCTTGGAATCCAGGATCATGCTGTCATACAGGCGATTGATCTTTTCCAACATTATTTTAGCTTCTTTCAAATTCATAAGACGGTGATATAGTTTAATTTAATCTAAAGACGGTTTATTTTATTCGTTCCTTTTCAAGGTCAAAGAAACATAACGCAAAAAAGGAGAAATTCGCATTTTGAAGTCAAAGTTTGAATTACAATCAAAATAAATACCTAAGCAAAGGCTTTAAATAAGAGCGTACATTTACTGCTCAAAAGTAGCTGCGTTCCGGTAATCATTGATTCTTAATTTTCAATCATTAACCATTAATTCTCAATTTTCAATTAACTCCTTACAGTTGCTGCCCCGAAATTACTACTTTTGTTCCAGTCAAACAAAGTAACTACACCATGTTTCTAGAACCACATTTTAAAGGACAACGTAGCGGATGGATTGAAGTCGTCTGCGGCTCTATGTTTTCAGGGAAAACAGAGGAGTTGATTCGCCGCATAAAGCGTGCTAAAATTGCCAATCAGAAGATTGAAATCTTCAAACCAAAGATTGATACACGCTATGATGATAAAAAGGTGGTTTCTCATGACGAGAACTCCATTCTTTCGATTCCAGTTGAAAGTTCCAGACGATTATTACAGTTATCAGAAGGAGTAAGCGTGGTGGGAATAGACGAAGCTCAGTTTTTTGACAATGATTTGCCGGAGGTTTGCCAGCAATTGGCCCTCAAAGGAATCAGAGTAATCGTTGCAGGTTTGGATATGGATTTTAGAGGAAAGCCCTTTGGTCCTATGCCGGGTTTATTGGCGGTAGCAGAATATATTACTAAAGTACACGCCATTTGCAGTCATTGTGGAAATCTTGCAACACATTCTTATAGAACGACTACGAATGATGCAACCGTCGTACTTGGCGAAAAAGATGCCTACGAAGCTCGATGCCGGACTTGTTATCATATGGGGAATATCCTGAACTTACAGGTAAATACAGAAGAGGAAAAACCGGTGGAAGATAAGCAGATGAAATTGCCGACCTAGTCGATCATATCGGTGTTTTGCTCTGGTGTCTAAAATGATGGTATTTGCCTCTTTGCTCATGCTTAAAAAAGAGTCTAAGCTTACTAATCGTTGTTTTCTATAGGCTTCTATTTCCGAAACTAGATTTTTGAAATCTGAAAAATCTACTAGCGCCGTTGGATAATTCTCCTTAGCAGTATCAACCTTCGGTTCATTATTCAGCACCTCCTTAATCACATCATCTCCCTCAGGACGCTTAAACTCATAACCATCCCTCTTACCTCTTTTCACATTGTTTCGCTTCTGCCACTTCCCGCCAGTACCTCCCAATCTCATGTCTAATTTACTAGTCATCCCCGCAGCTACAATCACTCCACTGTAAGTAGAGCTGGCATAGCCAATATAAGAAACCTCTACACGATAAGTTCCAGGATCTAGGTTGATGGAATAGTTGCCCTCAAAATCGGTGGTTGCACCAGTAATGAGTACCCCATTTCTGTAAAGGGTAACATTTGAAGCGATCAGTTCTTCACCTGTTTCTCCATCAGTTACTTTGCCGGTAAGGCTCGTCTGACAGATAACAGGCGAAGAAAAGATCAGTAGCAAGAAAAATGTGGGTAGTAAAGTTTTCATAGTTACATTTTAATTGTCATGCTGATCCAAAGGTAAAGGATGACAGGTAGCCAAGCGAACCGTGTTTCGTTCTATTGTCAGGTTTCTGATGTGTTTATATCCTCAAACACAACCTCAGCCGCAATTTCAATTCCCATATTATGCAAGTTATGTGCGAGCAGCTTGCGAACTGAGCGCATTGAAGTTGCATTTGATGTTGAGCTTGCAGTTGAAAAGGTTCTTACCATTACCTTAGAAAACCCAGCAAGCCCTCCTCAATTCTCCAAAGGAATATGTACCTTTGCGCGTCTTTTGAATTTTGAGTTAAAATCTACACAAACATACCAAGCATGGCTTCTAAAAAAATTCGCTCCGCACTAATCTCCGTTTTTTCCAAAGAAGGATTGGAACCGATCATTGATGAATTACAGCGTCTAGGCGTTACCATCTATTCCACCGGAGGAACCCAGAAATTTATTGAAGGGCATTTGAAGACGGAAATAGAAGCCGTAGAGAACCTAACTTCTTATCCATCGATCCTTGACGGACGTGTAAAAACCTTACACCCAAAAGTGTTTGGAGGAATACTAGGCCGTAGAGAAAATGACCACTTAGCTCAATTGGCTCAATATGAAATTCCAGAAATTGATCTCGTCATTGTTGATTTATACCCTTTCGAAAAAACAGTATCGGAAACAGATGATGAAGCGACGATCATTGAGAAGATTGACATCGGAGGAATTGCTCTAATTCGAGCTGCCGCCAAAAATTACAACGATGTTGTGGTCGTCCCTTCTAAAGATGAATATGCACAAGTGCTACAATTGTTAAATGAAAAAGATGGAGAGACGACTTTAGAAGACCGAACAGATTTAGCGCGTAAAGCATTCAAGGTTTCTTCCCACTATGATACCGCGATCTATTCTTACTTCAATCGTGAGGGAGAAGACAAAGCATTCAAAAAAAGTATTCTTAATGCAAGCGTTTTGCGTTACGGAGAGAACCCACATCAAGAAGGTACTTTCTTTGGCGACTTTGAGGAGATGTTCGAAAAATATGGTGGAAAGCAAATTTCTTATAACAACCTTGTAGACATAGATGCAGCGGTTGGACTGATGGCTGAATTCGAAAAAGCAAAACCAACCTTTGCCGTTCTGAAGCACACCAACCCCTGTGGAATCGCCACCAGAGATACTGTTTTAGAAGCATGGAAAGCCGCATTGGCTGGTGACAATGTTTCCGCTTTTGGAGGAATCCTAATTTGTAATAGTACTGTTGATCTGGAAACAGCAGAGGAAATTAATAAGCTATTTTACGAAGTTTTAATTGCACCAGCCTATACTGATGATGCACTGGCCTTGTTAACAAAAAAAGCAAAGCGTGTTGTTTTAAGAATTAAGCACTTCAATATTCAGCCACAGAGTTACAAGAGTTTGTTGAACGGAGTAGTGATGCAGGATGCGGATTTGAAAAGAGAAACAACTGACGACTTCAAAGTGGTCACGAATACCATGCCCTCTAAGGACATTGTAGATGATTTGTTGTTTGCTAACCGAGTGGTGAAGCACATTAAGTCAAATACCATTGTCTTAGTAAAAGATCAGCAGATGATCGGAATGGGCTGCGGACAAACATCACGAGTAGATGCTTTACAACAGGCGATACACAAAGCAGGTCATTTTAATTTTGATGTGAATGGTGCAGCTATGGCCTCTGATGCTTTCTTTCCATTTCCAGACTGCGTAGAGATTGCACATAAGGCAGGGATCAAAGCAGTGATTCAGCCAGGAGGATCGATCAAAGATAACTTGAGCATTGATTATTGTAATGACAATGGCTTACCAATGGTAATGACGGGTTTCCGCCACTTCCGTCACTAGGAAATAAGAAGGGGTACAACCTTTCTGCTAAATGTAGCATCCTAAGGAAGTAAAGACAAAAAATAAAAAATCAAACATATAGATTCAGTGAATCTCATAATAGACATCGGAAACACCAGAGCAAAACTAGCCGCTTTCCAAAATAACGAGATTGCGCAAAAGTGGCTTTGGCCGGCAATAGAAGAGGAGAAGTTACTACGTTTGATAAAACGAAAAAAAATAAAACAGATCGCATTGTCGTCCACAAGAGGAATTGATGAAGCGATGTGGAAGCGATTAGGAAAGCAATTACCTGTTTTGATTTTAAATGCAAAAACAGCTTTACCAATCACCAATAGTTATAAAACACCAAAGACCTTAGGTAAGGATAGATTGTCTGCCGCGATAGCTGCTAATGATTTATTTTCCAAAAAGAATTGTCTGGTGATTGATGCCGGAACCTGTATCACCTATGACCTTATTACAAAGGAAGGAGAATATTTGGGCGGTGGCATTAGCCCCGGAGTAAATATGCGTTTCAAAGCCATGAATACTTTTACGGCAAAGTTACCCTTGGTAAAGCGAAAAAAAGAAATAGAACTCATTGGAAATACGACCAATACTTCGCTCCGGTCTGGAGGAGGATTAGGTGCTGTTTTCGAAGTAGAAGGTTTTATAAAAGCATATCGCAAAAGATTTAGTCCGCTGACCGTTATTTTTACAGGCGGTGATGCTGATTTTTTTGCAGATAATTTGAAAACTAAGATATTTGTAAATCACAATTTAGTCCTACTAGGATTGAATAAAATACTAAACCACAATGTTGGAAAAAAGAAATAATAATTTTCTTGTAATCCTATTACTTTTGTTTGTTGCCAGTAGTGCTTTTGCTCAGCCAAAAATTAATTCCCCTTATTCTCGTGTTGCCCTTGGCGATTTGGAAACGCAGAATTTTGCAGCGCTGAATGGAATGGGAAATTTGGCGGCCTCTTATAATGATTTTGCACATGCAAATTACCGAAATCCAGCTTCACTAAGTTTTTTGCAAACCACCGCATTTGAACTAGGTGTTAAAGCGCGTTATGGCGAATTGGAATTAAATGACCAGCAAGCAGATGTTTGGTCGGGTAATTTATCTTATATTAGCCTAGCTTTTCCAGTTCGTAACATTTCTAGTAGAATTTTAGATCGGGATAAGTCGCCAATTTTTTGGGGAATGGGCTTCAGCCTCCAACCATATAGTACCGTAGGCTATGAGGTGCAAACGATTTCTTCTGACGATCAATTGAATGGAGATACCGTGGTTAATAACTTTTTGGGCAATGGAGGAACGTATCAAATGCAGTGGGGACACGGTGTTCACTACAGATGGTCTAATGACAATGATACCACGGTCCACAAATTGGCTTTAGGAGGTAGCATCGGTTTTCTTTTTGGAAGTATCGAGAAGGCTCAGGCAATTGATTTCATCAATTTGGATGCTTACTATTTTAATCTGATAAATAACGATGCGAGTATTCGTGGCCTACTATGGAACCTTGGAGCGCAATATGAATATGCTTTCCAAAATAAGAATAAGAGTATTAGAAATATTGATCGTTCCAGAATAACAGTTGGCGTTTATGGGCATTCAGGAACTAAGATGAACATAGATACAGATCGATTGACTACACGTAGAAATCTATCTTATGCCACAAGTTCAACTTCGGCACTTGATACTATTCCAGGAGGTACTTTTACGGATTCTCTGTTTAATGGAAGATTACCTGCTGAATTTGGCATTGGAACGACTTATCGCTTTAGAAAAGGAAAAGCAACATGGAAAGTAGGGGCAGACTTTTCTTTTGCCAATTGGAGTAAGTATTATAATGAATCAAATAACGAAAAAGAAGGTGATTTAGAGGATGGTTATACGATAGCAGTTGGTACGGAATACGTTCCAAATGCTTATCAAAGTCTTAATAATTACTTCGAAACCGTTAAATATCGCTTTGGATTGTTCTATGAACGTGACCCCAGAGGCGGTGCCAACGTCGGAATTAATGAATCTTTAACGCGTCGTGGTATAACACTTGGCCTCGGTTTTCCGATTATATTAAAGAACGAAACGTCGTTTGTCAATGTAGCTTTCGAATTTGGACGACTAGATGCCCAAGATGCCATTAGAGATACTTATGGTAAAATGACAATCGGTTTTACTTTTAACGATAGCAACTGGTTCTACAAACGTAAATTTAATTAAAAACTTAATTTAGCAAAGATGGATTTGAGACAACTATTTAAAGGAACAACCTTACTACTTGCTGCACTAATGCTCAGCAACACACTAATTGCGCAATGCACCACTTTCAAAGAATCTCCTAAGGAGGAAGATGGAATGGTTGCACACTCTCTTTATAGAGATGCCATTAAAGCAAAAAACTACGATGAAGCTTTTCCTAATTGGAAAATAGCTTATGAAATAGCTCCTGCTGCTAATGGTGCCAATTACCTTCACTACGTTGATGGACGAGAACTCTATCGCAACTTTTTTGACAATGAAACTGATCCTGCTAAAAAGCAAGAAAACGTAGACATGATCTTGAGTCTCTACGACGGTCAGTTGGTTTGCTACGGTGATGCCTATAAAAAAGGACAGGAATCATTCCTCTACGGTCGTAAAGGATATGATATGATGTATTACTACTCTCAGTTTTTGGGTGACAACCCATACCAAGAAGTAATCAATACTTTGAAAATGGCTATTGATAAAGGAGGAAATAGTGTGGAAGACATTATTTTGGTTCCTTATGCAAGCTCTGTTGTTCAGCTTTTTACCAAAGAAAAAATTTCGAAGGAAGATGCAAGAGCGGCTTACACTCAGCTGAATGAAATCGCTGATTATAATATCGCTAACAATGAAGCATCAAAAGCACGTTTTGAAGCTGCTAAGGCAGCAATGAACGGAGAATTTGCTCAGATCGAATACTATATTTTTGATTGTGATTACTTCGTGGAAAAGCTAAAGCCTGAATATGCATCAAAATCTGAAGACCCTGCTTTTCTAGAAGAATCCATTAAGGTGTTGAAGCGCCAAGGTTGTGAAGACTCTAATCCTTTCCTTGCAGAGTTGGAAGGAAAATGGGAAAAATATGCTACTAAAATCAATGCAGAACGTCAAGCAGAATTTGAAGCCAATAACCCCGGTGTAATGGCTAGTAAGATGTACAAGGCTGGTGATTATGCAGGAGCTGTTTCAAAATACGAAGAGGCTATGGCTGCAGAAACAGATCAAAGTAAAAAAGCAGGATACCAATTCTCTATCGCTTCTATTCAGGGACGTAAGCTGAAGCAATATAACAAAGCACGTGCTAGCGCAAGAGCAGCAGCAAAAATGCGTTCAGGTTGGGGAGATCCTTACATGTTGATTGGTGACCTATATGCTAAGTCGGCTAGCAAATGTGGAGATGATTGGAACCAGCGTTTGGCAGTATTAGCAGCGATTCAAATGTGGGGTAGAGCAAAATCAGTTGATCCATCTGTTGCTGGAGATGCTAGTAAAAAAATCGGAAATTATCTTAGTGCACGACCTACTCAAGAAGAAGGTTTTATGAGAGGGGTGAAGGCAGGACAGACTGCGAAAGTAGGTTGCTGGATCGGAGAAACCGTGACGATTAAATTCAAATAAGAAAGGGTTGTCCTTTTTGAAATCAAGACCTTCAAGGTATTGAAATATATAAAAAAGCTTCGTCGAAATGTTTCGGCGGAGCTTTTTTGTTTACCGTTAAATCAGAATACCGGAAGAATCTTTGACTTCCGAATCGCTGGACTGATGAAATGAAAAGCGTATAATCCATTGGCTAAGTCTTGCAAGTCAATGATCGTTTTATTTGAATGCTCATTCAAAAGAATTGATTTATGTAATTGTCCATTCAAATCATAGATGTTCATTCTTGAATCTCCGATTGCTTTTTTTGATTTTATGTGTAAGTGCTTCTCCGATGTATATAGATGAAGATCCACTTTTTCTTTCGGTTCCTTTGTCGCAACAGGTTCTCCTCCCCAGAGGGAGCGCGCTAATCCATTGAAGGGATCATCGAAGGCGATTGTGAAATCTCCAGCGAAATACAGATAGCCTTTGAAGGAGGTAGCTGCTGTGATTTGGTCATCAAATTCTCCACTCGACATATGTGCATCAAAGTAGAATAATCCATTTCCAAGGAACATTCCACCAATTTTGAGATTTCCATAAAAGAACAGATTGTCATTGTGGTGAAGATGACCATGTACCAAGGGAGGCTTATCATCATTTAAAGTCCACATTAAAACTCCTTCATCGTAAGGTGCTCCATTGTTATAGTTAATCAGACTTGGATAACCAGCTGTAAAAGGGCCAATAATGTATAGCTCATCATCTGTTGGAACTAGCAAATTGACGGAGGGCATATTCACTTCGGCACTGGCTATCCAGATGTAGCCAAACCACCGTGCATATCCTGTTACATCGTAGTGAAGTAAATTTGGATGGCTCACGTTAGGAGAGGTATAGGTAAAATCACCTCCAACAAATAATTGATCCTCATAAACGGCAAAAGTTCGCACGATACCGTTTACTGTAAAAATACCAGGGAGGCTTACCAATTCTCCATTTTCATAAACGTAAGAACTGTTGGACCAACAATCTAAAGTCTCATCGTAATAGGCCAAATAAGGCAATTCCTTCCCATCTAAATATTGAAAACTCCCTCCGACGTACAGCCTGTCTTGATAGGTTTCTATGGCGTAAATGTTTCCGGAATATTCGGTAACGGCTATCCAGGTTTCATTATGCCAATAGGCAATACTACTATATTCCTCTGCTCCAGGAGTTTTAAAGTTTCCTATGATGTAGAGTAAATTATTATGGAAGTGTATGTCAGAAATACTTCCTTCGACGCCAGCCCCTAAAGTAAACCACTCACTTCCCGTCCATCCAACGATGCTGTTGGCTTCGACTCCATCTATTATCGTGAAATTCCCTGCCAGATATAATGCTGATTCATCTGGGCTTATCTCCATTGTTGTTACTTCGCCATTTGCTCCACCTCCATTTCCCATTGGAAGAACTTCTTGATGGATTACACCATAATTAGGTTGGATCCATTCTAATTCTTCTATTGAGAAACCATATTCATTAGCCCATTTTAGAATTTCCTCATCGTACTCTTTTGCCAATTCATCTATGTAGGAATAATTGTGCGTCTCTTTTATTTTTGCTATTAATTGATCCGCTCCCGTTTCTTTCATTAGATAGGCTACAGCACAGTGAGTTCCAAATAAATCCACGAAATAAGGGGTTCGCTTTTTATGAAAGGTATTTTTTGGAAACGTTCTCCGCTTTCGATACTCCTCTAATTTGTCCAAACAAAACAAGCGCTTATTTTTTTGTTCGGCCGTTAAATCAGCAGCTATTTTTCCCCTCAATATTCGTTCAATGTGTTTAAAATGAAGCTCTATAAGCTGAACCTCGTTTAAAGTGGAGGATAAATTTTCGTCAAATGTTATATTTAAGCTAGGTTTACTCCAGCAATTATTAACGATTTTTAGATTTTCTCTTAACGAAAGTGACTCTTGGCAAATGCCCAAACTACTAAAGAGAAATAAGAGAGGATGAAGTAAAAGTTTAAAGGTCGTCTTGTTGAGCATATGTTGTTTTTGTTAAGAGGAATCTATCCACTAAACAGGTTTCCTTTACCAAAAGTCCCACAATGACTTAACTTTTTTGTATTCGTAACAAGTCGAGCAACAACCATTTTACACAAAATTTGCATCTATAATAACAATAAGAACTATATTTGGCGAAGATGCTCCGTTCTCCTTAATCTGACGAGCTTCAAGTCACTTGAGAAGTTACATCTTATTCTATACAAGGTGGTGGCTCTAGTAGTTAATTCATCGACAAGGTGGCTAATAGCCAATAGTTAAATTAAAACCTTTCAATCATAAGATTATGAAAAACATCAAAGTATTATTTCCAACAGTAGTATTACTATTGCTATTCATTGGTTTTGCTTGTACCCCGAAATCCACTCCTAAGGTAGTAGAAGTACAGGAAGTTGAAAAAGTACCCACTGTTCCCGAAAAAGAAGGCTGCCCAAATTGGTCTGGGAAAAGCTTCCAGGAATCAGCTATGCAAAACCACGTATTATACCGTCAGGAGCTAGAGTTGAAAAACTATGAAACGGCATTTGACTATTGGGATAAGGTCTTTTCCGTTGCGCCAGCAGCAGATGGAGATGTAAAAAGAAGTTATCAATATACGGATGGCGTCAAAATCTATAAAGGATTAATGGCCACTGAAAAAGACGAAGCTAAAAAAGAAGAATACATCAAAGCCATCTTTCAGCTGTACGAAGATGGAATGCATTGTTATCCTACAAAAGCAACGATGTTTAAAGGCCTAAAAGCCTATGACCTTTTTTACACATTTCCTGGTCGTAAAAGTGATGACGAAATTTACACGGTATTCAAAGAGGTCATAGATACTAAAGGAGACCAAACTTCTGCTTTTATCATAAATCCATTTACTTCTTTATTGGTGAATGGCTTTTTGGAAGAAAAAGTACCAATGGCCGATGCGCAAAAGTACACGAAGAAAATTTACGCGGCCTTGGATAGAGCCACTAAAGAATTGAAAGACAAAAAAGATCCAAAGTGGACTTCACAAGGATGGGATGTGGTAGAAGGTTATGCACCTAGTCGTTTAGAGCAATTGGAAGGGATAGAAGATTTTTACGATTGTGAATATTACAAAAGCAAATACTACGCAGAATTTGAAGCGGCTCCAACTGATTGTGAGACCATCATCACTACACTCGGTCGATTGAAGCGAGGGAACTGTCCGGAGACAGATGCGGCTATCGTCGCTTTGCTAGCGGCGAAGCAGGCCAATTGTAAGCGCCCTGTAGCGGCATCGACTTGCACGGGAGATGCACGTACTGCTTTGGAAGAAGGTCGTTACAAAGATGCGATTGGTCACTATGAAGACTGTATCAATAAATCAGAGGACAACGACAAAAAATCTTTGTATGCATTGACGATTGCCAAAATTTACTATGCACATCTAAAGAGTTTTTCTAAATCTAGAAAAGCCGCCAGACGAGCAATTGGTTTTAAATCTAACAATGGTGCTGCATACATTCTTATCGGAAAATTATACGCTTCCAGTGGCCCTTTATGTGGCCCTGGCCGTGGATGGGATTCTCAGATCGTCACTTGGCCTGCCATTGATAAATGGAGAAAAGCGAAACGCGTAGATTCCTCTGTCACGGCAGAAGCCAATAAATTAATTGCACGTTATCTGCCTTTCATGCCGAGTAAAGAAGATGTTTTCCAAAAGCTACTAAAAGATGGTGATCCATTTACAGTTGGTTGTTGGATACAAGAGAAGACAACGGTGAGGGCGGCGAAGTAAACCTAATCCTCTTGTTTTTCTTTATGTTCGACTTCACCAGATGGCCTTAAAGCCATCTGGTGAACTTGTTCTAATTCCACCCTTTTTAAAACAGTTTCGTTTTTTTAATTAAACACCCATTATGAAAATTATCAATTCCTGCCTGCTTCTCCTTCTAATATTGACAGCTTGTAACAACTCTCCTACAGAAACAACCAAAGTAGACCCCGCTGCTCAAAAAGCCATCGATGCCAAACTCATCATGGACTATGTCAAGGCAGAAGGACTGAGTGGAAGTATAACTCCATCCGGGATGTTTTACGCTATTGAAAAAGAAGGAGATGGTCCATCGGCAAAGGACTTAGACGCATCAGCAGCGGTAGTCGCTCACTATCACGGCATTTTTCTGGACGGAAAATTATTTGACTCCTCTGTTAAAAAAGGAAAACCTTTTAATTTCAAATTAAATAAGGTCATCAGAGGTTGGGGAGAAGCGATACGATTGTTAAATAAAGGAGGTAAGGGAATTTTTGTGATTCCATCTCATCTGGCTTATGGAGCTAAGGGTTTTCCGGGAGCGATTCCGCCGAATGCAGTTTTGCGGTTTGAGATTGAGTTGTTGGAGTTTTAAACAGAGATATGTTTTGTGTTTTTGTATTAGACTAATTTTATTTACCCTTGAATAGCTATGGATAAAAGTGCATTTATCATCCTTCTTGTGTTTTTTCACTTTGGATGTACTAAAAAAGAAGCGTATGTGGAATATCTCTTTAGTGAATCAATGGGGAATGGGAAATATCACCATTGTTTATTTGTAGGAGGAGATTACAATCTTAAAGATAAGGTTTTTGAGCAAGCAGCTTGTCGGCATATGGATACGGTCGAGTTTCATACGCCGGTTTCTAGTGTCTCTTTTGTAAAATCAAAAAAAGGAACACATAGATATAAGAAGCACAGATCAATAACATCAGTAGACTTTGATGCGGTAGGAGAGAATACACTATTGAGTATCGTCTATAACTTTAGTGAAATTGTCTACGACTTTAGTAAAAAGAATACAATTTCGAGCTGTCCTCCTATAAAATATATTTTTTATCATAAAACAAAAGAAAAGATAGTAAGAGAAAAAAAATACATTAAATATTTATTTAATGAAGATATCGGAAAATACGGGTATCGGCATTACCTATTTGTAGGCGGGTACTATAACCATAAAGATAATTTTTTTGAGCAAGTGGCTTGTGAATATTCCGATACTGTGAGTTTCCAGAAGCCGATTTCAGAGATTACTTTTTTATACTCTGATATGCATACAAAAAAGAAGATTAAAGCAGGTTTAAAGAATCCAGTAGATTTTTTTTACGAAATAAAAGGAAATGAATTATTAAGTATTTTTTATGATCTAACTAAACAGGATACAAGTTTTGCTTGCCCGCCCATAAAGCAAATTTTTTATAATAAAACAGGTGAAATGACTAAAAGATAATAAGTCTATATTTTTAGTAATTA
>CAZDTI010000214.1:0-14875 GCA_964508085.1 uncultured Saprospiraceae bacterium
CGCAGCTCTCCCGCTATCAATCCGAGGTCGACCTAAAGGTCTCTGGATTGATATTTTGGCCTTGCTTTGCGTCTTTTCTTGACGGTCAAAGTTATAAGGCCGGTTGTCAAAGGAACTTATACTTTCTTGGTTTTGGACTTTTCTATTGGACTCTTTCATAGTTGTGGTGAATTTTGTTTTTTTGCTCCTAACTTGATTTTTCCATATACTTTCGTTTCTTATTATCAAGGTAGTTCTTGAATAGAATAAACGCTTACGCAAATGTCTCCTAGTCTTATTAATTAGTCTTTTTTTCAAGAAATGGCTTAAATATATGTATCATTTTATGAAATTGAAGACTTTAAGTGGTTGATTTTTAATTAGTTGTATGTATCAGTTGTTGTTTTGGGAATTTTTAAGTTATTGCTATATTTAACTTGATAGAGTAGCCGAAATAAAGGGCAAAACGGTTATTTCATTCTAGCGTATTTACACCTTTTGCTGTCACCGAAAAAAATGAACCTATGTTAATACTAGATTTAGACGATACGATCTTCGAGACAAAATCAATGAATCCTCGAATATTTGATTCCGCCATTACTGTAATTGAAAAGTATTACGGACAAAACAACTTAGGAGTTAAGCCTAAAGAGATCATTGCAGAACTGTGGTCGTTTCCGATAGATGTAGTTTTTGAAAAATACAATACACCAGAATCGGTGAGTGGTGACTTTTATAAAAAGATAGGAGAGATTGATTTCCAGGAATTGGCTATAAAGACATTTGACGACTATAGCGAGATTAAACGATTTGGGAAACAGAAGATTTTGGTAACAACTGGACTTAAGGAATTACAACTGGCAAAAATTAAAGCGCTGGACATAGAAGATGATTTTGATCGTATTTATATTGATGATCCTCGGTTGATTCCGCGAAAACATAAGATTGATATTTTCAGACAAATACTTTTGGAGTCAAATAAAGAAGCTCAGGAGATTTGGGTAATTGGTGATAACCCAGAATCTGAAATAAAATCGGGGAAGGACTTAGGGATGAAAACGATACAACGTAAATCAAAGAGTAAGGATTTTTCTGAGTTCGCAGATTTCAAAATCGAGTCATTTGAAGAACTGGAGGAAATAATAAATTGAGGGAGAGGTTATTATAATGAAGCGGTATGCTTAGGGAACGTAGGAAATGAATAAGTAGGAGCTAGGAGGGGTATGGATGTTAGGTACAAAAAATATTGATACAAATGAAAATAGCTAAACTAATACTGGTGTTGAATCTTTTCGTTTTGGTTGTTAAGGGACAACCCTCCTATGAAAATATTGTTTTTGAAGGAGCAGGGATAAAAGGTTTGGCTTACGCTGGTGTGATAAAAGGATTGGAAGAAAAGAGAATAATAAACAATATAAAAAGAGTAGGAGGTACATCTGCAGGGGCGATAACAGCAATGATGCTATCTATAGGATATAATTCGGATGAAGTTTACAATATAATATCAGAAACAAAATTTCAGAAATTCAACCAAGGGCGATTTTCTGTAATAGGAGGAAGCAATAGATTGAAAAAATTATACGGCTGGTATCGTAGCGATAGATTTCTGAAATGGTTAGAAGAAATAATAAGAGAAAAGACAGGAGATTCAGAAATAACATTTGAAGAATTAAAAGAAAAGGGCTACCGCGAATTATATTTAGTTGCAACTTGTTTAAATAAACAATCGCGAGTGATTTTATCAAGCGAAACCTACCCGAAAATGAAAGTAAAAGATGCGGTGAAAATATCGATGTCGATTCCAATATACTTTGAGGCGAATTTTGTAGATGAAGAAGGCAAGTTGAATAAGAAAAGTCGATTGTCGGAGAATATTGATGTAATGGTAGATGGAGGAATAATTGGTAACTTTCCCATCGATATTTTTGATGAGGTAATAGAGGGATCAAATGGAGATAAACTTAGAATTGCGAATACTCAAACCTTAGGAATTAGAATAGATACTGATGGGCAGATCGAAAATGATAAAACGGGGAAAGGCTTAGAGGTTCTAGAAATAAAAGATTTTAAGAGCTATGTAAGTGCCTTGTACGTATTGACAATCGAAAGCCTGAATAGAAATAGTTTGACAAAATCCGATTGGGCGCGTACTATTTCAGTATCCTCTGTTGGGATCGGGCCAAAGATTAAACGCTTAAGTGAAGAAGAAAAAAGGAGATTGATGGAAAGCGGAGAAAAAGCAGTAAAAGAATATTTTGAAAATCTATAAACGTATAAAATCTGAAATACAATTAGAATGGAGATCACGGTTTTGCCAGAAGACTTGAAGATAAATGAATCCGGGAATTTGCAGTTATTCAATTATAGAAGAACGCAAGACATTCAAAAGACTAAGATAAATTTGTCCAAGAACACCATTAGCTTTTTAAGGGCAGGAACAAAAGAAGTTATTGGAGATGATACCGCTGTCAAAATAGGAAACGAACACTTTGTTATTATGAAATCTGGTAATTGTTTAATGACCGAGAAAGTTTCAGATTCCTTTAAAGCCTATCAAAGTATTTTGCTTTTCTTCTCAGATGAAGAAGTGCTACATTTTTTGGAAAAGTATGAAGAATTCTCCTCGAAAAATAAAACTCAGAAGTCGTTTTATATTTTTCAATATGATGACTTTACTAATAATTTTGTAGACAGCCTTGAACAGGTTCTAAAATTACCTAAAGACATTCAATCAAAATTTTTGAAAGCAAAGTTTGAAGAAATAATGCTTTACTTAGTACATCACAACAAGGCTGATTTTTTAAATTCATTGGTCCAAAATGTGGATGACAAAATCAGTAGATTAACGAATATAGTAGAAAACAATAAGCATAATAAATTAAATTTAGAAGAGCTCGCCTTCTTGTGTAATATGAGTATTTCGACCTTTAAAAGAGAATTCTTTAAGCGCTATCAAAATACTCCAATGAAGTGGTTTAATGAACAACGTTTAAATCATATCGCGTTTATGCTCAAAACAAAAAGGAATAGACCCATTGAATTGTATGAAGAGGCAGGCTATGAAAATTTTTCAAACTTTGTACAAGCCTTTAAAAAGAAATTCGGAATGACACCCAAACAATACCAGTTAGAAAGTTGAACATTTATAAATACTTTTTGAACAGTTCAAGTTAGCATATGCAGGTGCTTAGACGGTAAATTTGCAGTATTAAATCACTAAAAATTTATATTATGTTCAAATCAAATTTTATTATGTTTTTTACTTTACTCTTCAGTTTAAGTCTTTTTAGCCAAGGTTCTTTTACCTTGAAGAGTGAGCATTTAGGAGGGAATTCAACAAGCTTAGAAGAATTTAATGGCTTCGGCTGTACAGGCGAAAATACTTCACCTCAATTGTCTTGGTCAAATGCACCAGAAGGAACAAAGAGTTTTGCGATTACAATGTATGACCCTGATGCTCCTACGGGAAGTGGCTGGTGGCATTGGGTCGTTTTCGATATTCCAAGTGATGTGAATGATATACTTAAAAATGCAGGAAACATTGAAAAAGGGCTAATGCCTAAAGAGGCCATCCAAAGTATCACTAATTATGGAGTGCCTGGCTACGGAGGTCCTTGTCCTCCTGAAAATCATGGAATCCACCAATACATCATTACGGTTCACGCGCTTAAAGTTGATAAACTAGGATTGGATGAAAAGACAAATCCTGCTGTCGTTGGATATTACCTTTGGAATAATACAATTGCAAAAGCAAGTATGGTGACCTATTATGAACGAAAGAAATAAAAGCATCACTAACATTACCTCAATACTATTGAGTTAAGAATTATTCTTAACTTAATGGTATTGAAAGATGGCTACCAGTTAAGCGAGGCGAAGTGGCCCGATCTACTAGTAGATAGAAATTTAACACACTGTACACTTTTCAAAACAAGCTTTAATCTCACTGAAATGCTAAGCGGGTGGAAGCTCCCCTTTAGGGGCAGGGGGTTGCGCTGGCAAAAAGTGTATAGTAATTTAACAGAAATTACAACTATCAGAATGAAATATCTTATTGAGAATATTATCCAACAATTGATAGAAGTCCAAAATGGGAAGTTATGGATAGGAGGTAATTTTGAAAGCAAATTGAATCAAGTAGATGAAAATTCGGCTTTTTTGAGACCCAATGGAAACTTACATAGTGTCGCGGAAATAATTTCTCATCTGACATTATGGAGAAAAGAAACAATCCTGAAAATCCAGACGGGAAAAGGAAGTAAGACAGACGACTGTGAAGAGAACTGGCTGGATAATAATAAACTCAAAACCTTAGGTTGGGATAAAATTAGATCAGACTATGATCGCACTTTATTAGAATTGATTGAGTTATTAAAATTGAAAGAGGATGATTTTTTGAAGGAACTATATTATGATACAGATTACAAAGGCAACTATGAATTTAGATTTGTAATTAACGGAATGCTTCATCACGATATTTATCATTTAGGACAACTTGGAATAATTATAAAACGGTTGAAGGAAAGTAAAAAGATCTAAGAGTTTATATTTAGTTATCACAACTTGCAAGATGTTACGTTATACAGATTAAACGTTGACAAGCTTTATGTAACAACGCAGTTACATCTTTCCTTTGTTAGTAATTGAAACAATAAAACCCTAAAAAATATGAATTTAAAACTAAATGCAGATCGGTTTACAGGAGAAAAATATGTAAAAACCTATAACCAATACAGGCCAATACCGCCTAAAGAAATAATAGATCAAAGTCTAAAGTACTTAAACAAACCAAAGGCAAATAAAATCCTGGATTTAGGATGTGGAACTGGATTGTCAACAAAGGTATGGAGCAACTATGCTGAAATCGTAACCGGAATTGAACCAAGTACTGAAATGTTGAAGATTGCAAAAGAACAGAACACAGATACCAATGTAGAATATAAAGCAGGCTATGGAAATAAAACAGGACTAAGAGCTGATTCACTTGACATAATAACCTGTTCGCAGTCCTTCCATTGGATGGAACCTGAAAGTACATTAAAAGAAGTTGATCGACTCTTAAAGAAGAATGGAGTATTCGTAATTTATGATGTAGCCTGGCCACCAACTGTTAACTATGAATTTGAGAAGGCGTACAATGAATTGTTTAAAAGTGTGAAGGAGAAAACAAGCGCTTTAGAAGAAGTAATTGCACATAAATGGACAAAGGAAGATCACCTTAAAAATGTTAGGCAATATGGTCATTTTAAATTTGTGAAAGAATGCTATTACCATAAAAATGTTCCCTTTGATAAGGACGAGTTTATCGGGATAGCGAAAAGTCAAGGAGGATTGGAAGCATTGATTAAAAAGGGCTATTCAACAGAAGAAATAGGGGTTGATAAATTTGTTGAAGATGTTTATTCTATAAAAAGTATAGTAAATGAAATGACTTTCAATTATAAAGTGATTTTTGGGTTGAAATGAAAATAGCGGCGTCCTCCGGCCATTATAAGGGAAGACAGTAGTGGCCGGAGGTTATGCGATATGATAATCATAACAATAAAAACACATCAACTATAAATAGTAAAATAACTTACTTCCTCAACCCATCCGTCGGCTTCGGCACAAAATGCCCATTCCCCCCAGCACGCTCATCATCAAAAGTAGTCGGTATCGTATTCGCATCCGTCCGTTCTTGCCAAGTGACATGTTGCGTTCCATCGTCCCGCTTTTCCATTGTAATACATTCCTCCACCGGACAAACCAGCGAACATAAATTACAACCCACACAATTTTCATCAATGATCTCTGGAATTCTTTTTCCATTGGTTTCCGGCAAACGGATGGCTTGGTGAGCGCCATCATCACAAGCGATGTAACACAATTCACAACCAATGCATTTCACCGGATCTATTTTAGCAACGACTTTATGCTTAAGATTTAGGTGTTTCCACTCTGTTACGTTTGGCAAAGCTTTTCCTACGAAATCATAAATCGTTTCATAACCTTTCTGATTCATGAAATCGACCAAGCCGCGTTCCATCTCCCGCACAATTCCAAATCCATAATGCATAACAGCCGTACAAACTTGCACGGAAGAGGCACCGAGTAACATAAATTCTACAACATCCCTCCAGGTTTCAATTCCTCCAATTCCAGAGATCGGAATATGCTTGATTTCCGGATGCTGCGCCAACTCCTTGACCATCTCTAAAGCAATCGGTTTTACCGCTGGACCACAGTAGCCACCATTCGTTCCTTTGCCATCCACAACAGGGTAGGGGGCATAAGTATCCAAGTCAATTCCGACAATACTCTTGATTGTGTTGATCAGTGAAATGCCATCGCTCCCACCACGCGCCGCCGCCAAGCCAGGATCAACAATGTGAGAAATATTCGGCGTCAGTTTAGTGATCACCGGTATTTTTGCCGTTTCCATAACCCAACCGACGATGGTCTCCAAAACCTCCGGCTCCTGCCCAACCGCGGAGCCCATTCCTCGCTCACACATCCCATGCGGACACCCGAAGTTCAGCTCAATTCCATCCGCTCCAGCGTTTTCTACATCTTTGATTATTTGCTCCCACTCTGCTTTAGTTTCCACCATCAAAGAAGCAATCACCGCATGGTTTGGGAAGTACTTTTTGACCTCTTCCATCTCTCGCAAATTATCACTTAAGGTCCGGTCAGTAATCAATTCGATATTGCTAAATCCGGCCATCCGAGTATTCCGATAATTCACCGAACCGTATCGACTGGAGACATTAACAACGGGAACGCCCAGTGTTTTCCAAACGGCACCGCCCCATCCCGCCTCAAAGGCTTTCATGATTTGATAACCAGAATTGGTCGGTGGTGCTGAGGCCAACCAAAATGGATTAGGTGATTTGATTCCTGCGAAGTTTATGGATAGGTCTGGCATATTATTTTGTTTAATTTTTTTACTATTAAGAAAACCGTTGCTTTTTAGAACTAGGAGCATCACTCCGGCAGCGGTTGTAGCTAACATTGGTAAGACAGCATCTAAGAGCGTAGCTCTGGCTGCGTGAAAACGCACTGATATTTTTGTTAACGTTGCCGGAGCTATGCTCCTTTGAAAGACTTTCGTCTTTTCTTGGCTACAAACGCGGTCAGGGCTAACGCCCTTTAACTTTTTAAAATCAAAAGTTCTTACCTCGCCCCCTACGTCTCAGTTTTTGATTTTAATTGAAATTATTAATTTACTAACTATTCAACCACCCGTGAATCCCCTGAGCAGCGACCTTCCCTTCATAAGCACCATTCACAACCTCCGCTCCACCATTCACCGCATCCCCACCCGCAAAATACATCGGTTTGGTCGTTTGGTAATTTTCCATGTTTACAACAATTCTTTTACGTTTGTCCATTTCCAAACCATCAATCAAACTTAAAAAAGAACCTTGCTTAGCCTGTCCAGTCGCTTTGATAACCAAATCACAAGGAACAATAAACTCACTGCCCTCTATTTTTTCCAACTTTCCATTGCTGCTTCGTGTTCGAATAAATTTTACACCAGTCGCTTTTTTATCCCCCGTGATTTCCACCGGAGAAACATTAAACAATCCTTTTACACCAGCATACTTCGCCAACTGATATTCAAAACCATAAGCCCCCATTTCTTGCTTACTGCGACGATATGCCAAAAACACATTTTCAGCCCCCATCCGCGCAGACTCCGAAGCCGCATCAACAGCAGTATTCCCGCCACCGATGATGATAACATTATCCGGCACTTGAATTTTGTGGTGTTGCATCCGCAATTCTTCGATGAATTCTACAGCGCCCACCACATTTCCTTTTTCTTCCCCCGGCATGTTTAAAGTCGCCGTAGCTCCTAAACCAACGCCAAGGAAAATTGCATCATAGTCGTTTTCTAGTTCTTGTAATTGTATTGTTGTGCTAATTGGAGCATTGTACTGAATATTAAAATGCAGTTGCTTTTGCAAATAATCCATCTCGTCCAAAACTTCCTGATTCGTAATTTTATAAGGCGCAACCCCATAAACCGTTAGCCCGGAAGGTTTGTCTTTTGCCTCAAAGACATCTACCGCATAACCCAATGTTCTTAGTTCACAAGCACAAGCAATTCCCGCAGGCCCCGCTCCGATGATGGCTACCTTTTTACCATTGTCTGGCCCCGGAGCAAATAGGGGAGTCCCGGACTCTATCGCCTGATCTGTTGCAAAATTTTGCAGTCGACCAATTTGAATAACCGGCACTTGCTGTCCATCATATACACAAGCCCCTTCACACAATTCACTAGTCGGACAAACCTTTCCGCAGGCATTCCCAAGCCAATTGGCTTCAAAAATAGTCTTCGCCGCCCCGGTCGTATTCCCCGTATGAATTTGCTTGATAAAAAGCGGAATGTCGATGTGCGTCGGACAAGCATTCATACAAGGCGCATCGTAGCAAAACAAGCAACGAGAACTCTCATAAAATGCTTCTGTTTGATTCATTAAAGGTTTTTTCTGCGCAAAATTTTGCTCAAATTCCTTTTCGGTAGTAGGTCGTTTGTATTCTGCCAAAGTAATTGGTTTTTATTATTTAAGATAATATCGGTAGACGGTTTTACGGTGGACGGTATACGGGAGGACGGTGAACGGCCCCCGCGATTGAAGGCCCGTCCACCGTCCACCGTAAAACCGTCTAAAGCTCCGTCAACTTCCCATACGTCTCCGGTCTTCGATCCCTATAAAACTGCCAGGTAGAACGCACTTCGCTAATCAAGTCCAAATCGAATTCTGCGATCAGTAACTCATCGTCGTATTCAGAAGCTTCGGAGAATATTTGGCCGCGTGGATCTACGAAATAGGAGGTGCCATAAAAGCGACCTAAGCCCCAGGGTTTTTCTTCGCCTACGCGATTGATGCAACCCATGAAGTAGCCATTGGCGGCTGCGTGTGCAGGTTGTTCGAGTTTCCACAAATATTGGGAAAGCCCCGCTACTGTAGCCGAAGGATTATAAACAATTTCCGCTCCATTTAATCCAAGGATTCTGGCGCCATCCGGGAAGTGGCGATCGTAGCAAATGTAGATCCCGATTTTTGCATACTTAGTTTGAAAAACGGGGTAACCTAAGTTGCCCGGTTTGAAGAAAAATTTCTCCCAAAACCCAGTGGTATGTGGAATGTGGTTTTTCCGATATTTGCCCAGATAGGTTCCGTCCGCATCTATTACGGCAGCAGTGTTATAAAGTACACCGGGCTGTTCGATTTCATAAATGGGAACAATCATTACCATCTGATATTTCTTGGCGTATTCCTGCATTCTGGCAACAGTTGGTCCGGGTACCGGCTCCGCAGATTCATACCATTTTCGATCTTGTCCCGGGCAAAAATATGGAGTGTTGAATATCTCCTGCAAGCAAAGAATCTGTACGCCTTTTTTTCCTGCTTCTTCAATGTATGGAATGTGTTTGTCTACCATGGCGTCCATGATTTCCTGGATGCTGCCTTCTCCTTCTGTCATTGGAAGGCTCATTTGTATCAAACCGGATTTTACTTTTCTAGGCATATTGATTATTTTTATTTTTTAAAATTATTGATTTGTTTTTAATTTTTTAATGCTGTGTTTTTTGTGAAGACTGTTAGCTTCGCTAGAGGTTTTTTTACCGCAAAGGACGCTAAGAGCGCAAAGGTAGCGCAACGTTTTTTTCTAGGACTTTGAACGGCACTCAGACTAATCCAAAAGATTGTCATTCCGAGCGAGGGAGGCACGACCGTTCCTCGACTCGCTGCACTCGCTCGGAATGAGAGAAAGGCACGACCAAATCAACAATGCCAGATGGAACCCGTTGTCATTCCGAGCGAAGGAGGCACGACTGAGTCGAGGAATTAGATAGTTAAAGACGTTTTCCCCCTTGGGACAAACTGCCCAAATCCAGCCTTCAACTTGCACTCTTCATTCTCAATCGCCACATTTCCCCGCAACAAAACCGTCTCACATTTCCCCGTTAATTTCCAACCTTCGTAGCCGGAGTAATCGACATTCATATGATGCGTATCCACTGAAATGGTATGTTTTTTAGTTGGATCAAAAATAACAATATCAGCGTCGGCACCAATGGCGATGGTTCCTTTGCGGGGATACATACCAAATATTTTGGCGGCATTGGTAGACGTAACTTCGACGAATTTATTCAAAGATATATTTCCTTTGCCGACTCCTTCCGTAAACATCAATTCCATGCGATGTTCTATGGCGGGATGGCCGTTTGGAATTTTAGAAAAGTCATCCTTTCCCATTTTCTTTTGCTCCCACATGAACGGGCAATGATCTGTTCCAACCACCTGAACCAATCCTTGATTGATGCCCGACCAAAGTGCCACCTGATCTTTCTTCTCCCGAAGCGGCGGACTCATGACCCACTTGGCCCCTTCAAAATCATCCTCATAAAGCGAAGCATCCAAAACCAAATATTGAGAACAAGTTTCCACAAATACTTTTTGATTGCGGGTAGTCGCTCGGCGAATGGCATTCAAGGCCCCTTCACAAGTCATGTGAACAATGTAACCGGGGCAACCTGTGTACTCCAACATATCTGCAAAACGGCCGGAAGCTTCTGCCTCCGTCACCTCCGGTTGAGAAAGGTAGTGATACAAGGGAGCCAATTTTCCTTCCGCTCGATGTTTGGCAATCAGCGAATCAATCATATCGCCATTGGTAGCATGTACGGTGACTAAGCCGCCGTGTTTTTTGACCACTTTCATCAGTTGCACCATCTGCCCATCGTCGATCATGAGGGCGCCTTTGTAGGCCATGAAAGTTTTGAAAGATGTGATGCCTTCTTCTTTTATAAATTGAACGACTTCCTTTGCTACATCGTCATTGAAATCTGTTACGGCCATGTGATAAGAATAATCACCAATGGCTTTTCCCTGAGATTTTTTCTGCCAGGTCTTCAATGCATTGTGAAGCGTATCTCCTTGTGTTTGTAAAATGAAATCAATCACCATTGTGGTACCTCCGTGGAGGGCGGCGCGGGTTCCGGTTTCGTAATCGTCGCTGGAAGAGGTGCCCATAAAAGGCATGTCGAGATGTACGTGCGGATCAATGCCTCCGGGGAATACGAATTTTCCAGTGGCGTCTATGGTTTTGTCCGCTTTGTAGCTTAGGTTTTTTCCGATGGCTTGAATGCTTTCGCCCTCGATGTATAGGTCAGCGATGTAGTCTGATTCTGCGGTGATGATGCGGCCGTTTTTTATTAGGATTGACATAGGTGGATTTGTGGGTTTTTATTTTAATAATCCAGTATAAAAATCTGATGTTCTTATCAATTCTTCATATAGGTTGTAGAAGTAGGCTTCAAGTTTAGAATTAATTTCTTTTAATCTTATTGCTGCTTCCTCTTTGCTCAATTTTTCATATTCATTATTGTAGAAATTACTCCATACTTTATTAGTGTGATATTGCATTTCATGAATTCCTAATAAATATAGATTTAATTCTCTGTCAAATATTTTAATGGTATGCGTTTCAATGTTTTCTAGTTTTATAAAATTAATATTTTTCACACAATCCTCTAATTCATTTTTTATTTCTGATGGTTTATATTCCTTTCTGATGGATTGAATTAATATTGCATAAAGGTCAATTATGCTTTTGTCACCAGAGATTAAACTAGTAATACTTTGATCAAAAGCCAGAGGCAGCAAAGTATCAATTGCTAATTCATATTTTTCCATTTGGCAATAAGCTTTACTCAATAGCGTTAATCTGTGAATATATAGCAGTGCTGCTCCGTTTCCGCAATTGAATTCGTTATCATTATTTAAAGCCTCGACATGTTTTTCGATATATTCAATTGCTTCTTGAGGTTTATTAACAAGTAATGAATGCTCTGCTTTTTCAATCAATTCCCAGGAATTCAATTGGGATGTAGTGTCAATGTTTTGTGCATTTCCAAGTACACTAAATAAACAACAAATGGTCAATGCCTTAATTTGATGAGTTTTCATAGCCAATGTATTTTCTAATCCAATAGGGAAGAGGTTTTCAGCCTCCCCTCAATTCGCGCGGAACTTAATTTATTTTAATGACCTTTTTCTTATTTTATTTCATCCACTCTTTCATTCCCATTCATAATAAATAACTTCCCATCTGACTCATTTATGCTACATTTTGAAATAATAGAATCAGTATTTATTTCACCAAGATTATAGCTCTTCTTCGAAAGTAGCTCATTATTGCTTGTTAATTTAGCTGTCCAGATAATTCTATTTAAACTTCCTTCATCTGGTGAATAAGTTTCTCCTAATATGTATTGGTTATTATCAAACGATTCTTTGTCAATGATTCTTATCGATGAATATTTAGTTAAAAACAAATTTTTGATGTAGGTTTTATACTCAATCTTCTTTTCATAATATTTCCATATTGTTAGTATGGTGTTTTCTCTTTCTTCATCAACATAAAATGGCAATATCAATTCATCATTACCATCTTTAAAAACGGGGTCAAAATAGTCGTTTTTCTTTACGGGAAGTAATTGGTTCGGTTCATATTCAGTTGATTCTGATTGGCCAATTATCTTATTAAAGTTAACAAAATACTCATTGTCATCATCTCCTAATTTATTGGTAATTAATTCATAGTACATTGTGTCGACAATAAATTTAGTTTTATAAAGCTCCTTAATTGATTTTGGTGCTGAATAAGGCGTTATCTTTAAAGTCATAGTATGTTTATGATCGGCTTCATTTGTTTTCTCTGTTTTACCAAGGGATAATTTACTTTTATCATTTGATTTTTCCGAGTTCGAATTTGAATCAATTACGTTAGTAGAACAATTAAATAACATCAAGGACAAAACTGTAATTATGGCAATATTCTTCATTTAAAACCTTTAGATTATGTATTGATTTAACAATAGGTACTTATTTTTTAATCTATAGGAAAGAGGCTACAGGCCTCAGATTCTACAGCCTTGGGCAACGCCCAGGGTGATAATTTAGCCTTGTCGTAGCAGCCTCTCGGGCTGCGATTCCCCGATTTTTTAACGCGGTCGAGACGCAGAATCTCAGGCCTGTAGCCTGACGAACGAACCTTGTGCTGAGCCAGGGGCGCTGCCCCTGCTTTTGGAATCTGAGGCCTACAGCCTCTCCTGAGTTCGCACCGATCTTAAATTATTTCAACATAAACTTACTTAGAGCCTCGCTCCAAGAACGTTCATATGTAACAATAGTAACACGGTATATCTAAGAACTAACGTGTTTCTTCTCCTTCTTTCCCATCATTAAATAATATATCACAAAAGAAACCAAAAAGCCAGAAAACCAAGACAACTTATAAAGCGCCTCCAAAGCCGGAACATACAAACCAACTATTGCCGTACCCACCCCAACAACCAGCGCAACAATTGCAGCCGGATTAAAACCATTAGAATACGTGTAAGCACCTTGTTTTTTATATAACTCTGCCAACTGGATTTTCTTCTTTCGAACAAGATAATAATCAGATAACATAATCCCAAGCACAGGCCCTAAAAGGCCACTTATAAAAATCAAGATACCACTAATTTCGTTAAGCAATAACCAAGGGCAAATAATGATTCCAATAATGCCAGTGATGATGCCGCCTGTGCGGAAACTGATTTTCTTAGGATTTACATTAGAAAAAGCATTGGCCGGAGCAATTACATTCGCTGCAATATTGGTACTCAGAGTAGCGATGATCATAGCGATTTGAGAAAAAATAACGACGACTGGATTTTCAAATTTTGACAGTAAGCTAACCGGATCCCAGGGCGCATCGGCCCCAATAAGAATATCGTCGAAGTTGATCACCGCAGCGCAGGTGACAAAGATGCCGACAAAAGAATAAAGAAGCATGGTGCCGGGAAGGCCGATAAATTGTCCGGCGACTTGTGCTTTTTGGGTGGCGGCATAGCGAGTGATGTCGGCAATGCTTAACGACATCGTTGCCCAGAAGCCAACCATGATGGTCAGCCAAAGCAGGTAAGACCATAATTTACTACTGATTCCTTTTTCGCTGGTCGAACGAGCTTTTGCCGCGACAATACTGGATTCATTGCCTTGCTGCCGCAGTTGTATTTTTACATCGGAGGGATTGTTATTTCCTAAAGAAATGGTCAAAGGTGTTTCGGCATTGGCAGCAATTTTTTGCCAAGTTCCATTTTTACCGTCCTGAATAATTTGGTATTCACTGGCTTTGATTTGCCCTTCTTTATTTTTAATTGGATTAATATCCAGAAAATAGACATCGTCTTTTTGATAGGTTTCCGCAGCAGGGACTTCGAGTTGTTTGCTTTGCTCCAAAACAATTCCAAAACCACCGGCTTGCGTTGCGCCCCAACCAATCATGGCCACACCAATTAAGACTAAAATCGGAGCCGCATATTGTTCCAAAAACTTGATGCTTTCCGTTCCTTTCCAGATGAAGTAAATATTGAGCAACCAAAACAATCCAAAGCCTACAAATTTTCCAAAGGTTAAACCTATAGCCGGATCGGTTCCACTAAGCGCACAATAGATCGCATAGAATGCCAGCCCTCCAATCCAGGTCTGAATTCCAAACCAACCACAGGCCACAACGGCCCGTACAATCGACGCAATGTGAATGCCATTGATGCCAAATGAAGAGCGACCAATAACGGGAAAAGGGATACCATATTTCACCCCGGCATGCCCATTCAATACCATAGGAATCGTAATAATGACATTGGCCAAACCAATAATTATCAATGCTTCTAACCAGGACATGCCATCCAAAATCATGTAGGAGGCCAAGAGATAAGTCGGAATGCAAACCGCCATGCCGACCCACAGCGCGGCCAAATGCCACTTGGTCCAGGTGCGTTTGGATTTGGGGACTGGCGCTAAATCTTCGCTGTATAAATCGGAAGCGGAAAGGTCTTCTTTTAATTCAATGA